>CAYTUH010000026.1:0-14317 GCA_964441165.1 uncultured Syntrophaceae bacterium | reverse complement strand
GCTCCGGCGGCGCGGGTGAGGATGATGTGATGCGCTACCGCGAGTGGGTGCAGGGAATGATTGCGGCCCTGAATATACAACATCATCTCATTATCGGACATTCGCTGGGCGGTGCCGTCGCACTTGCCGCGGCACTCACCCCTGCCGATACCCTCTCCGGTATCGTCGTTGTGGGCGGCGGTGCGCGTATGCCCGTGAATTCCATGGTACTGGAGGGGCTTCTGAAGGACCCCGCCGCCATCATGAGGTTTGCCGCTGACGTTGCCGTCGCGAAAAAGAATCGCGATCGCCTGAGGCCCTTTCTGACGGAGGGATTTCAGCGGTGTGAACCTGCCGTTATTCATGGTGATTTTCTCGCCTGTGACCGTTTCGACATCACCGGTACGGTCAGTCGGATTCAGGTGCCGGCGCTTATAATCTGCGGGGAGGACGACAAGATGATGCCCCCGCAGTTTTCACGGCACCTCGCGGCGCAGATTGAGCATTCGACGCTGTCTCTCATTCCGGAATGCGGCCACTTTCCGATGCTGGAGTCGCCGGACGTTTTCATTGCCCTGCTCCGTAAATTTGCCGAGGAGCTTCCTCACTGAGTCCTGTCGGGGAAAGGCGTCTTCCGGGGTGCACTGCTCCCGTCCATCTCTGCGGGACAGGGGTGCCGGTTCCCATACAGCTTACAAGGGGTGTGCAATGGTAAAGATATTGATCGTCTATCACTCGCAGACGGGTCACACGGCGAAAATGGCGCGGGCCGTCCGCGACGGGGCGGCGAGTATCGAAAATACGGACGTGATATTCAGAGAGGCCCGTGACGGGACGATCGACGATCTTCTCGCCTGTGACGGGGTGGCAATCGGTACTCCCGAGAATTTCGGGTACATGTCCGGTGCGGTGAAAGACTTCTTTGATCGTACCTATGAACGTGCGAGGGGAAAGGTGCTCAGAAAGCCCTATGTGGTGTTCATCAGTGCCGGAAATGACGGCCGCGGCGCCCTGAACAGTATCGAACGGATTGCGCTGGGGTATCAATTCAAAAAGGTATACGAACCGGTGATCTCCCGAGGCGAGGTTACCGAAGGAATCCTCGAAGAGTGCCGCGAACTCGGTCAGGTTCTTGCCGCCGGCTGTGAGGCGGGAATTTATTGAAGTATTCAGAAGACAGAATTCAGAAGTAAGAATGACAGAGATTCGATTTCTTCTTTCTTCTTACTCCTTACTCCTTACTTCTTATTTCTGAATACTATTCCTTCATGCCCCGAACTTTGTCAGTCGCCCTGCATGGGCCAGGGCGAGTCCCATCAGGTGTTTCATGGGTATTCGTCCCAGTCCTCCGGTGATGCAGGCCCGCTCACCGAATGCATCGACCCGGTCGGGCCGCGCCGTGGCGGACGCAAGGATCACCGGAACGGGATGCCAGCTGTGAGATGCCATGATCGCCGGCGTTGAATGATCGCCTGTAACCACCAGCACCTCCGGGTTCAGGGAGGTGATCCGCGGCAAGAGAGAATCCACCTCTTCGATAACCCTGACCTTGGCCTCAAAGTCCCCGTCCTCTCCCCGTGAATCCGTCGGTTTTACGTGAAGGAAGAAAAAGGTGTGGGCGTCGAAACGGTCACGCAGGGCGTCGAATTCGGCGGAAATGGAATCGGTGAGAGGATGGATCTCCATCCCCAGAAGCCGGGCGATCCCACGGTACATGGGGTAGTTGGCGATGGCCAGCGGATTTAATTTGAACCGTTGCCCCAGTGAAGGATATCTCCGGTACCGGGCGAATCCCCTCAGGAGGATCGTGTTCGCCTTCTCTTCGTCGGCGAGCACCGTGCCTGCCTGATCGAGCAGTTCCGCAATGATCCGGACAGTGTCCTGCGCTTCACCGGCCAGATGTCGCGGCGGCAGAGGCGGCTTTCCCGTTGCTTCGGGATCCGTATCGGCAAGGGCGTCGGAAAGTCCCGTTCCTCTGAGTGTCAAAAGGGCGCGGTGTTCTTTCACGGTTTCAAAAAAGACGTCGACATCCCGGGAGAGCGTGATTCCCCCCTGGAGTTTTTCGCAGAGGCGGCGATTGGTGTCCGAATCGATTCGGCCGGCGCGCCTGTCCGTTATCATGCCCTCATCATTGATGGTGGCGAAATTGACCCGGGCAAAGAGATCATTTTCCTCCATGGGAAAATCGATACCGGCGGCCGCCAGCAGTCCCCGCCCCACGTTGTTTTTCTCCGGATCATAGCCGAAGAGGGCAAAATGGGCCGGCCCGCTTCCCGGGGTGATGCCGTATCCGATGGGATCGAGCAGGCCGCAGAGCGACCCCCGCGCCAGTAGGTCGAGGTTGGGCGTGTGCGCCGCTTCAAGTTCCGTTTCACCGGTTTCGGGCCTCGGAAGACCTCCGAGACCGTCCATGAGCAGGAAGACGATTTTCGTATCCTGTTCAAGGACTAATCTGTCGACGAGTTCGGAATTCATGGTATGGCTCCCTGTTGCCGTGCAGGAGCGGCCGGTGTGCCGTTCCTGCACGGATTCAGTCTCTCAATTAACGCATGCCGAGCAGTTTTCGTGCAATGACCACGCGCTGGATTTCATTGGTGCCTTCGTAAATCTGGCATATCTTGGCATCACGCATGTGCCGTTCCGCCGGGTAGTCCTTGCAGTAACCGTAGCCGCCGAAGATCTGAACTCCTTCAACGGCAGCCTTCATGGCCACATCCGAGGCATACATCTTCGCCATGGCCGATTCCTTTTCGAAGTTGTATCCGTTGTCTTCGAGCCAGGCGGCCTTCAGGAGGAGCATTTCAGCCGCATCGAGCCGCGTCGCCATATCGGCAAGTTTCCACTGAATGGCCTGGAATGACGTGATGGGCTGACCGAACTGAACCCGGTCCTTTGCGTATTCGATGGAATCTTCCAAAACGGCCCGGCCGATGCCGAGGGCCTGGGAGCCGATGCCGATTCGTCCGGCATTGAGGCCCTCCATCATCTGACGAAATCCCTCGCCGGGTTTGCCGAGCAGGTTTGCCGCAGGGACCTCGGCATCTTCAAAGACGAGTTCCGCCGTGCCCGACGCCAGAATCCCCATCTTTTCCTCGATGGTTCCCACGGAAAATCCCGGTGTGTTTGCAAGGTCAACCACGAGATTCAGTATACCCTTGTAGCCTTTCGCCGGATCTTCCGTTGCCGCGAGTACGCAGTAGCGGGCGACATTACCATGGGTGATGAATTTCTTGACCCCGTTGACGATGTAGGTATCGCCTTTCAGCTCGGCACGGCATCTGAGTGCAGCGGCATCGCAGCCGGCGTTCGCCTCGGTCAGGGCATAGCATCCCTCGACCTGTCCCCCCGCCACGGGTGCGAGAAACTTCTTTTTCTGTTCGTCCGTGCCGAAGGTTTTCACGGGGTGTCCGTAAAGGGAATTGTTTACCGAAGTGATAACGCCGCAGCTGGCGCATCCCCTGGATATTTCAGTGAGTGCCATGACGTAGGTGACGTTGTCCATCCCCGCACCGTCATAATCGGTGGACACCGACACACCCATCAGACCCATCTCGCCGAGTTTCCGGCAGATTTCCTCGGGATGGCGGTGCGTCTCGTCGAGCTCGGCGGCAATCGGCTTGATTTCCTCATCGGAAAACCGCTTCACCATGTCCCGCACCATTTGTTGTTCGTCTGTTGGTCCAAAATTCATGAGATTAACTCCTTTGTAAAAATGTTATGTCACAATAAGATGTGTACCGCTTTGTTAACGGCCGGTGTAATTCGGTTTTCGCTTTTCCAGGAAGGCCGTCATTCCCTCTTTCTGATCCCGGGTGCTGAAACACTGGGCACAGCATTCAACCTCGAGCCTGTTGGCATTATCCAGCGAGAGATCATAGCCGAAGTTCATCGCGTGTTTTGCCATTTTTATCTGGAAGGGGGGCATCGATGCAAGTTTCCTGGCGAATTTCATCGTTTCATCCATCAGCTGATCGGCAGGGTACACCCTGTTGACTAAACCGATCTCGTATGCCCTTTGTGCATCGATCTGTTCACCGCCCATGACCAGTTCCTTGGCCCGTCCCAGGCCCACGAGGCGGGAAAGGCGCTGGGTTCCTCCCCATCCCGGTATCAACCCGATGAGGATTTCCGGCTGTCCGAATCGTGCCTTCTCGGACGCGAATCTGATATCACAGGCCATGGATATTTCCGTTCCTCCACCGAGGGCGAATCCGTTCACCGCGGCGATTGACGGTTTGGGGGTTGTTTCAAGGAGCCGGAGTGTTTCATGACCATGCTCCATGAATGCGAGGGCTTCCCGGGGTTCCAGGTTCTGCATCTGCGCAATATCAGCACCGGCCACGAAGGCCTTGTCTCCCGAACCGGTGAGAATGATCGTTTTCACTGTTTCGTCATCCCTGCATCGTGATAGGGCATCCTTCAGTTCCGTCATGGTTTCGGAATTCATCGCATTCAGGGCTTTCGGGCGGTTAAAGGTGATCACCGCGATTCCCCCGTCGATACTGAACAGAATGTTTGTGTAGTCCATGTCTTCACTCCTCCCTGTGTGGTGTGAGATGTCACTCCTTGGTGTAGTCGTAAAATCCCCGTCCCGTCTTGCGGCCCAGATATCCCGCGTCGACGTATTTTTTCAGGAGCGGACAGGGCCGGTATTTGGAATCGCCGAAGCCCGTATGAAGCACATTCATGATTGCCAGGCAGGTATCGAGCCCGATCAGGTCGGCCAGCTTCAGCGGCCCCATGGGGTGATTCATGCCCAGGGTCATGATACTGTCGATTGCTTCCACTTCACCCACTCCTTCGAAGAGTGCGTAAATTGCTTCGTTGATCATGGGCAGGAGAACGCGGTTTGCCACGAATCCGGGGAAATCATTACATACCACGGGGGTCTTGCCGAATTGCTTGGCCAGGCTTTCCGTGACGGCAAAGGTCTCGTCCGAGGTGGCGAGCCCTCTGATCGTTTCAACGAGTTTCATGACGGGTACGGGATTCATGAAGTGCATGCCGATGACCAGGTCGGGCCGTTTCGTAGCAGCGGCGATCCTGGTGATGGGGATGGAAGAGGTGTTCGATGCGAGAATGACACCGGGCCTGCACACTTCGTCAAGCTTCCTGAAGATGTTCAGTTTCAGGTCTTCACGTTCAACGGCAGCCTCGACGACGAAATCGGCATCCTTCATGTCTTCCAGGCTGGTGCTTTTCCGGATGCGTCCGAGAATATCGCCTTTCTGCGCCGCCGTAAGCCGGTCTTTTGCCACCAGCCGATCGAGATTCTTTGTGATGGTGGCAATGCCTCTTTCGACAAATTCTTCGGCAATGTCATTCATGATAACCTTGAGTCCTCCCAGATGAGCTGCAACCTGGGCGATGCCGTTTCCCATCTGGCCGGCACCCACTACGCCAAACGTTTTCACTTCCATATTCGTTACTCCTTAGCTTCTTTATTTAAATACATGGTCCGGGATTGAGATTCGGCAGCAATTCGTTCCGTCCGCCCGAGGGCTCACAATGCAGGAACGGCACAGGATAGAGGACCTATCCTGTGCCTTGGTTACACCTATTGTTCCGAATATCCCGGGTAGCAGTTACACGCGTTCCAGAACGATGGCCATACCCTGTCCGCCTCCGATGCAGAGCGTCGCCAGTCCGAGATTGAAGTCCTTCTTGTTCATTTCCATGGCAAGACTGTAGGTGATTCTCGCCCCGGTGCAGCCGACGGGATGGCCGATTGAAATACCGCTTCCGTTCACATTACAGTTGTCCATGGTGATATCCAGTTCTCTCATGCAGGCAATTGCCTGGCATGCGAAGGCTTCATTGAGTTCGACATAGTCGATGTCCTTCATGGTGAGGCCGAGACCCTTCAAAACCTTTCTCGTGGCCGGTATCGGACCCAGTCCCATGTAGGCGGGATCGACGCCGCCCGAGGCGTATCCCTTGATCTTGGCGAGAGGTTTCAAGCCAAGCTCCTTTGCCTTTTCGGCGCTCATGACCACGACCGCGGCAGCGGCGTCATTGATGCCCGAGGCGTTGCCGGCGGTAACGGTTCCGTCCTTCACGAATACAGGTGCCAGTTTCGCCATTTTTTCCGCCGTCGTATCCATGGGGCGTTCATCCACCTCGAAGACCTTCGGATCGCCCTTTCTCTGGGGGATCAGCACGGGAACGATTTCATCGGCAACGGCGCCGCTCGCGATGGCGGCCCGGGCCCTCTGATGACTCATGGCACCCAGTGCGTCCTGCTCTTCCCGCGAGATGCCGTACTTCGCCGCGATGTTTTCGGCGGTGAATCCCATATGATACTTGTTGAATATTTCATAGAGGCCGTCATGCACCATTGTGTCGATAATCTGTCCGAAGGGCATATCCATCCGATAGCCCCACCGTGCCTTGGGGAGGGAATAGGGCACCATGCTCATGTTTTCCATGCCGCCGGCCACCATGATATCGGCATCGCCCGCCTGGATGATCTGTGCGGCCAGGGTAATGGCCTTCATGCCGGACGCGCAGACCTTGTTGATGGTGATCGTGTTGGTTTCTTCGGGCAGTCCCGCATAGATCGACGCCTGCCGCCCCGGGTTCTGCCCCTGGGCTGCCTGGATGACGTTCCCCATGATGCATTCATCGAAATAGACAGGGGTAAGCGCGTCATCATAATCGTAATGCTTTTTATTGATATCGGTCATGTCGAACTCTCCAAATGCAGTGGGGCGGCATGACTTGACAAAGTCACTGATGGTGGGGCGCAGACCGGCCCGTTTGATGGCTTCCTTGATTACCAGGGCACCCAGATCGACAACCTTGACATCTTTCAATGAACCACCGAAATTTCCTACGGCCGTTCGTGCTCCGCTTACAATAACAACTTCCTTCATAAATAAACTCCCTTCTCACATATATTTTGTAGTAACTTTTCACAATGAATTCACTACAGGAAGGACGAAACAGGAAAATCTCGCGCGGGTTTCAATTGTTGGAGATTAGATTCCTTTTTTTCGCCGTGGCGAGTCTGGTATCGATCCTGCAGCGCGTTGGCGGTTTTAATTATCGGCAACGAAGACAGTCTATACTCCTGTATCAGATTCGTCCAATCGTTCCACGAATTCCACTTCACGGGGACATTTATACGGTGACAGGTAGGTCCTGCAGTACCGTATTATTTCTTTCTCATCGGCGGGAGTCGCCTCGTCGGCGATTATCTGTGCCGTGACGATTTCTCCCCGCATGAGGTCGGGCTTTCCCGCAACTCGGGACTGCGATACGGTGGGATGCGCATTCAGTATCTCTTCCACCTCCCGGGGGTAGACATTGAATCCGCTGGTGATGATCATGCGCTTTTTCAGCCCCGTGAGGAAGATATAGCCGTCTTCATCGATTCTGGCAAGATCCCTCGTATGGAGCCACCCGTCACGAATGACTTCAGCCGTCGCTTTTTCGTCCTTGTAGTATTCCTTCATTACATTCGGACCCCGGATGAGCAGTTCCCCCGGTTCATTCAGGGGGACCTGGCGTCCTTCGTCGTCGACCACCTTTGCGTCGACCCTGGGAATGGGAATGCCGATCGATCCGGGTTTATTGCGCATATTGATCCTGTTGACCGAACAGACCGGAGAGGCTTCCGTGAGGCCGTATCCTTCCACAAGTTTTACCTGAAACTTCTCTGCAAAAAGAGGAATGTGCTCCGGCGGCATCTTCGAACCTCCGGTAATGCAGAATCGCAGAGAGCTGAGATCGTACCGTTCCGCATCGGGCTGGAGCAGCATGCCCAGGTAGAGCCGGGGCACCGCCCCCAAATAGGTGACCCTCTCACCCTCAATGGCCTTGAAAATGGATTCAAGATTGAACTGATCCATCAGTACCAGTGAGGCGCCTTCCCGGATGATCATGAGCATGTTTACCGAAGCGCCGAAGGAATGGTAGAGCGGTATCAGGCCTAATCCCCGGTCCTGTTCGCCGCCGTCGCAGATATCTCTGAGCAGCACCGATTGCGTGGCAAGATTCTGATGCGTGAGTACGGCACCCATCGGTTTCCCCGTGAGCCCGGAGGTATAGATCATGACGGCAGGGTCATCGGCACCGATGGGGGGAGTGTCGAGGGGCGCCGCGTGGTCTCTGAGCGCCTTGACAACGGAGAAGCCTTCCCCGTCGCTGTCAACAACGATCATATGACGGCAGAGGGGCACATCGTTCCTGATCTCCTCGAACCGCCTGGCCGCCGTCGCAGTGGTAATAAAAACCTTGGAATCGCTGTTGCTCAGGAGATACCTCAGTTCATGGGGCGTCGAGGCAACGTTGACGGTGACGGCGACGGCGCCGATTTTCAGTGCGGCAAAGTATGACGCAATAAATTCCGGTATATTGGGCAACATGATCGTTACTTTGTCGCCCTTCCCGATTCCATATTCCTGGAGGCGGTGTCCCAGAATCTGAACGGCGTGGTGCAGCTCTTCATAGGACAGGTGACTGTCGTGGTAGGAGAGGAATTTCTTTTCCGGGTATCGCGCGCAGGTTTCGTCCAGCATCTCTCCGAGGTTCATCTGTTTCATCAAATCCTCCGTAATTCAGAAGCGGTAACCATAGCACAAAGAAATGGTTCGCTTCAACAATTTAATAAAATTGACGCCCCTCTTTATAAAGCCTCGGTGGGTTTCGTCAATCTTCCTTTCCCGGGCATTATGCCGCTTGTCTCCTCTTCCATGCCTGATGAGTTCCGGCTTTCGCGGACCAGGGCAGGCGAAGCGGAATTCGGACTTCCCCATCGCATGCCCGGGGGTATCATGCATGTACGGGCGAGTGTCGCCGGGAGTGTGGTGACGGGATGCCACTTTTATTGTTGACTGTACTTGTCGTTGTCTGGTATCAACATACCTGATTGCTTTCATATAACCTACTAATATTGTTAATGGTATCTCCTTTTTTGCATAAGCCTGTACAGAGCGACATGTCGGATCGGAACATAACCGCGACAAACAGATAAAGCAGGAGCGTTAATGGAATTACAAATTATCTTAGGTGTAATCGGGGGATTGGGATTATTCATATACGGCATGTTTCTATTGAGCGACTCGCTGCGGAAGCTCTCCCTGTCATTATTGAAATTAATCCTCGAAAAATTGACAACAAACAGCATGCGATCGGCGCTCGCCGGGTTTCTCGTCACGGCGGCGATACAGAGTTCAAGCGCCACCTCGGTTATTCTCATCGGGTTCCTGAATTCAGGTATAATTTCCCTGGTTGGGGCACTGGCCATCATGATCGGCGCAAATGTGGGAACCACTGTCACCGCGCAGCTGATCGCCTTCAAATTTACCGTCATTGCTCCGCTCCTGGTGTTTATCGGAGCCCTCGTATTTATCTTTGCAAGGAAAGACAAGAACAAGCATAAGGGACTGGCGATCCTCGGTTTCGGCCTGCTTTTTCTGGGGCTCTCACTCATGAGCCACGCCGTCAAACCCCTTGCAGACAACGCGGCCCTGAGAAACATTTTTATAACCTTCGGAAGCCAGCCGCTCTACGGGATATTGGCGGGATTGCTTGTGACGGCGGTGCTGCAGAGCAGCAGCACCACCACCGGTATGATTATCGCCTTCGCTCTGGCAGGCCTCCTCGATCTCCCTTCGTCCATATATCTCATATTCGGCACCAATATCGGCACCTGCATCACCGCCATCATCGCCAGTATCGGTGGGAGCCTTTCAAGCAAGAGACTTGCGCTGGGAAATACATTTTTTAATATATTCGGAACGCTCATTGCGCTCCCCTTTGTCCCTCTATTCCTGACCTATGTTCCCATGATGTCAACGAACGTGGCCAGGCAAATCGCCAATACCCATACCATATTCAATCTTGTCAATATGATCATATTCCTTCCCGTTGTCCCTTTTCTCGAGAAATTTACCACAAAACTGATTCCGGGGGAGGATTACGAAAAGAAAGAAATCCGCTATCTCGACCAGAACCTGCTGGTGACGCCCAATCTCGCCATCGATGCGGTAGTGAAGGAACTGGTGGTTATGTTGACCATCTGCCAGGATATGCTGGAAAAGGCAAGAAAATGCATCATTTCCTACAACCATAAGCTGCGAAACGAGATCTCCTTCGATGAAGAGTCGGTGGACGAAATGCAGAAGAATATCACCCACTATATTGTCGATATCACCAAGAGAGAGCTGAGCGACAAGGAGCGGCGGCTTATCCCGGCGATTCTCCACAGCGTGAATGATCTCGAGAAAGTGGGCGACTACTGCGAGGGAATCGTAACGTTGTCGCAAAGGATGTTCGAGGAGGACCTGACATTCTCGATGCCCGCACAGATCGAACTTGAAAAACTGTTTGAGAAAACCCGCACCCTCATGAGACATACCGGGAAGGCCCTCGAGCATGATGATCACAACGCGGCGAGCATTACCCTCAACATCGATCGGGAAATCGACGAATTGATCACACAGTATCGAATGAACCACGTTGACCGGCTGGAAGAAGGAATGTGTATCAGGGATGCGGGGTTAGTCTATTCCGACGTCCTTACCGATATTGAACGGTTGAATGACCACCTGTGCAACATTACCAAGGGAATCCTGCATATCGGGAAGCGGTAGAAGCGTCACGAAGGAGACAGAAGTACAGGAAAACGCCGTTCATGAATGGTGCAACCATGCTTTGAGAAGGAGGTAGTGTTATGCTGGAAAAAATATTTTGGCTCGGCCATTCGAGCGTAAAGATAGGCGGAGAGAGGGTGATCTATATCGATCCCTGGAAGCTGCAGAACCCCGGAAAGGCCGATATCGTCCTCATCAGTCATTCTCACGGTGATCACCTGTCGACGGATGACGTGGAAAAGATCCGGGGCGGAGAAACGGTGATACTCACCACCGCCGACTGCGCCTCGCAGCTTTCCGGCGATGTCAGAACAGTCCGGCCCGGAGACACGGTCAACCTGGGTGATGTGACGATTGAAACGGGACCGTCCTATAACACCGACAAGGACTTTCATCCCCGGGCGAACAACTGGGTCGGTTTTGTGATTACCGTCGGCGGGAAGCGGATATATTATTGCGGAGACACCGATGTCATTCCCGAGATGAATGACATATCCGCCGATATTGTCATTGCGCCCGTGGGGGGGACCTATACCATGACGGCCGATGAGGCGGCACGGATGGTCAATGCAATACAACCGGAGGCGGCCATACCAATTCATTACGGCGATATCGTCGGCTCCATCAAGGATGCGGAACGATTCAGAGACCTCTGTGAATGCATCGTGGACATAAACCCCATCGCGGTACCCTGATCCGGCAGATGATGACCCGGGGCGACAGATGACAGGAAATGCCGTCGCTCCGGCATGGCATAGATTCGTGACATTGACCGTGAGGACCGGTGCACGAAGCAGCCCCCTTTTCCCTCTCGATCTCAGGGCATTTTTTTTACATTTCCCACTTGACAGAAAGGAATTGATGGTTATTTTAGGGGTGCTTATCCGAAAAGTAAAATGAAACCTATGGTTTATTAATTAAGAAAGGAGAGTTGTAAGGATGAAGATCAGGCCATTACATGACAGGATTATCGTAAGACGAGTTGAGGAAGAGGAAAAAACAAAGGGGGGGATCATCATCCCTGACAGCGCGAAGGAAAAACCGATGGAAGGTGAAATCATTGCCGTCGGAAAAGGCAAGAAGACAGATGACGGGAAAGTCATCAAAATGGACGTGAAGGCGGGTGACCGTGTACTTTTCAGCAAGTATGCGGGTACGGAAGTGAAAATTGACGATGCGGAATATCTGATCATGCGGGAAGATGATATTCTTGGTGTTATAGAAAAGTAAAGCCGATTTGAATATAAATTTATATGAAGGAGGAAGCTTTTAATGGGTGCGAAAATTTTACAATATGATGAGGAAGCAAGAAAGTCTATCCTCAATGGCGTCAATATACTCGCTGATGCGGTCAAGGTAACCCTCGGCCCGAAAGGCCGTAACGTCATCCTGGAGAAAACCTTCGGTTCGCCCACCGTTACCAAGGACGGAGTAACCGTTGCCAAGGAAATCGAGATCGAGGATAAATTCGAGAACATGGGTGCCCAGATGGTAAGGGAAGTGGCCAGCAAGACCAGTGATGTGGCCGGTGACGGAACCACCACCGCCACAATCCTTGCGCAGGCGATTTACCGTGAAGGCGTGAAAGCCGTGGCCGCGGGAAGCAATCCCATGGAAATCAAACGGGGCATCGATAAGGCCGTTGAAGCCGTTGTGGCGGAGTTGAAGAATATCAGCAAGCCCACGAAAGATCAGAAGGAGATAGCCCAGGTCGGTACGATTTCGGCCAACAACGATGAGACGATCGGCAACATTATTGCCGAGGCGATGGGAAAGGTCGGGAAAGAAGGTGTTATAACCGTTGAGGAAGCGAAAGGGCTTCAGACGGAACTGGAAGTGGTCGAAGGTATGCAGTTTGACCGCGGGTACATTTCCCCCTACTTCGTGACGAATGCCGATAAAATGGAAGTGGACCTCGAGAACCCCCTGATCCTGATCCATGACAAGAAGATCAGCAACATGAAAGACCTGCTTCCCATACTGGAAAGCATTGCCAAAATGGGTAAGCCGCTCCTGATCATCTCCGAAGATATCGAGGGTGAAGCCCTGGCGACCCTGGTGGTCAACAAGATTCGCGGGACACTCCATGTGGCAGCCGTCAAGGCCCCCGGATTCGGAGACAGAAGAAAGGCCATGCTCGAGGATGTCGCGATTCTGACGGGCGGCAAGGTTATTTCCGAAGATATGGGTTCAAAACTGGAACTTGCCCAGCTCGATGATCTGGGAACGGCAAAGAGAATCGTGATCGACAAGGACAATACCACCATTATCGACGGTGCCGGTGATCGTGCAAGCCTGGAAGGCCGTGTCAAACAGATCCGGGCTCAGATTGAAGAAACGACCTCCGATTACGATCGTGAAAAGCTCCAGGAACGGCTGGCCAAACTGGTGGGCGGTGTTGCCGTCATCAGAGTCGGTGCCGCAACGGAAACGGAAATGAAAGAGAAAAAGGCTCGCGTTGAGGATGCCCTCAATGCGACTCGTGCGGCCGTCGAGGAAGGCGTCATCCCCGGAGGCGGTGTGGCCCTGGTCCGTACCATTCCAGCGCTCGACAAAATCAAACTGCAAGGCGATCAGCAGATCGGTGTGAATATCATCAAGAAGGCCGTTGAAGAGCCCCTTCGCATGATTGCCGCCAATGCGGGATTCGAAGGATCGATCGTGGTCGAAAAAGTGAAGGGCAAGAAGGGCGACTTCGGTTTCAATGCCCAGACCGACAAATATGAAAACCTGATGAAGATCGGCGTTATCGATCCGACCAAGGTGGCCAGATTTGCCATCCAGAATGCAGCAAGCGTCGCGGCCCTCATGCTGACGACACAGTGCATGGTTGCGGAAAAACCGAGAGAGGAGCCGGCCATGCCCGCAATGCCTCCCGGGGGCATGGGCGGTATGGGCGGCATGATGTAATCCCGATTTCTTCAGGGGACTAATCGTTACAAACGACAAAGCCCCGCGCCTTACGGCGCGGGGCTTTTTTGCGACTTTTGAAAGATATTGCCACTGTACAAGAAATTGTGCTATGAGAGGCGGAATAAATTACGACATCGGGAGCGGTACATGGATTACAAAGAAACATTAAATCTGCCGAAAACGACTTTTTCCATGAAGGCGAATCTTGCCCGAAAAGAGCCCGAGATGCTCAAATGGTGGGAAGAAATAAATATATACAAGAAGATACGTGACATTTCGGAAGGAAAAAAGACCTATATTCTTCACGATGGCCCGCCCTATGCGAATGGCGATATCCATCTGGGAACGGCACTGAACAAGATTATCAAGGATATTGTCGTAAAATCAAAGAATATGACCGGCCATGACAGCATCTATGTGCCGGGATGGGATTGCCACGGCCTCCCCATCGAACACCAGGTTGACCAGCAACTCGGCGAAAAACAATACAGCATGACGCAGGCGGAGAAACGGAGACTCTGCCGGACCTACGCGGAGAGATATGTGGAAATACAGCGGACCCAGTTCAAGCGGTTCGGCGTCTTCGGAGAATGGTCGCGCCCCTACGTCACGATGGACTACGATTATGAAGCAACCACGGTGGCGGAATTCGGAAAACTCGTGCTGACAGGTGATGTCTACAAGGGGAAGAAACCGGTCTACTGGTGCGCCTCATGCAAAACGGCCCTTGCCGAGGCGGAGGTCGAGTACGGCGATCACACGACCCCGTCTATCTATGTGAAATTCCCCATGACATCGGACATGTCCGCCGTTCTTCCCACACTGGC
>CAYTUH010000025.1:10410-14513 GCA_964441165.1 uncultured Syntrophaceae bacterium | reverse complement strand
ACGCGGAGAGATACGTGGGGATACAGCGGGCGCAATTCAAGCGCTTTGGCGTCTTCGGCGAATGGTCACGTCCCTACGTCACCATGGACTATGATTATGAAGCAACCACGGTGGAGGAATTCGGAAAACTCGTGCTGAAAGGGGAGGTCTACAAGGGGAAGAAACCGGTATACTGGTGTGCCTCATGCAAAACGGCCCTTGCCGAGGCGGAGGTCGAGTACGGTGATCATCAGACTCCGTCGATCTATGTGAAGTTCCCCATGACATCGGATATCTCTTCAGTCCTTCCCAAACTGGCCGGTGAGGCGGTCAGCGTGGTGATATGGACGACGACCCCCTGGACGATACCGGCAAACCTGGCCATTGCCTTTCACGAGGATTTTGACTATGTCGCAGTCAAGGTGCGGGGCGAGGTCCTCATATTTGCCGGGGAACTGCTCGACTATTGTATGGACGCCTTCGGATACCGCAATGAAGCTTACGAAGTCATCGATGAGTTCAAGGGCAGTGTCGTGGAGGGGCTCAAATGCAGGCACCCCTTCATCGACCGCGAAAGCGTCCTCATCCTGGCGCCCTTTGTGACCCTTGATGCGGGGACGGGCTGTGTCCACATTGCCCCCGGTCACGGCCAGGAGGATTATGAAATCGGCCTTGAGTACGGCCTCGATGTCTATGCGCCCGTTGATGACGACGGCAACTTTACCCCCGATGTGGACTTCTTCGCCGGCCAGTTTGTCTTTGACGCGAACGAGGCGGTCAACGAAAAATTGAGTGAAGTGGGCGCTCTTCTGGGCAGGGTCGACATGGAACACCAGTACCCTCATTGCTGGCGGTGCAAGAATCCCATTATCTTCAGATCCACGGAACAGTGGTTCATCTCCATGGACAGGAACGGGTTGCGGGAAAAGGCGTTGCAGGCGATTGACAGCGTGACGTGGTTTCCCTCATGGGGCCGCGACCGTATTTACGGCATGATCGAGAACCGACCGGACTGGTGCATATCGCGACAGCGCCTGTGGGGTGTGCCGCTGACCATCTTTTACTGCAAGGCCTGCGGTGCCCATCTCCTGACGAAGGAAATTCTGGATCATGTGGTGGCACTCGTCAAGGAACATGGCGCCGATGTCTGGTTTGAACGTGATGCAAAGGACCTGATGCCCGAAGGCACCCTTTGCCCCGAGTGTGGAGGGGCGGACTTTAAAAAAGAAACCAATATCCTTGATGTCTGGTTTGACTCGGGCGTGAGTCATGCCGCGGTGCTGGAAAACCCCGAGAGATGGGAGGGCCTGCGTTCCCCTGCCGACATGTATCTGGAGGGAAGCGATCAACACCGGGGCTGGTTCCATTCTTCCCTGCTGGAGTCGATCGGCACACGGGGACGGGCGCCCTATACCACCGTGTTGACCCATGGCTTTGTGGTCGACGGCGAGGGCAAGAAGATGTCCAAGTCTATGGGCAATTTCGTCGATCCCCAGGAAATGGTCGATCAGTACGGGGCCGAAATCCTCAGGCTCTGGGTGGCCGCCGAGGATTATACCGTGGACATCAGGATCTCCGAGGAGATTCTCAAACGCCTTGTCGAGGCGTACCGGAGGATTCGGAACACCAGCAGGTACATCCTGGGGAACCTGTATGATTTCGATCCGGAAACGGATCGTGTTTCCTGGGACCAGATGGAGGAAATGGACCGGTGGGCGCTGCACCGCCTTCAGGAAGTTATCAGGCGGGTCCGGAATGCCTATGACAATTATCAGTTCCATATCGTCTATTACGCGCTCTACAACTTCTGTACCGTCGAGATGAGTTCACTCTATCTTGACGTGCTGAAAGACAGGCTTTACACTTCTCGCGCTGATTCACGGGAGCGAAGATCGGCTCAGACGGCCATGTACACCATCCTCGATGCCATGGTACGCCTGCTGGCACCGATCCTCACCTTTACTGCCGAGGAGATCTGGGAAAATCTGCCTGCTCGTGAGGGGAAAGAAGAAAGTATCCATATGGCACAGTTCCCCGAGTTCGATGACGCCCTGTTCAACAGAGAACTGGGAGAACGCTGGCAGACACTGATCGC
Source organism: uncultured Syntrophaceae bacterium (assembly GCA_964441165.1). Classification (GTDB taxonomy): domain Bacteria; phylum Desulfobacterota; class Syntrophia; order Syntrophales; family UBA2210; genus CAYTUH01. Next base: position 12,439 of record CAYTUH010000025.1, on the reverse strand, counting down.
GGTCCGCGGCGAGATATCGAAGGCCATCGAACTGGCCAGGAAGAACAAGGTCGTGGGGCACTCTCTCGATTGTCGTGTCGATCTGTATGCGCCGGAGAAACTGAGGAAATTGCTGCAGGGATATTCCGCGATGCTGAAACACTTTTTGATCGTGTCTCAGGTGAGGCTCTGCGAGGAGGATACCCTGACCGAACCCTTCGCGAGCACCGAATTCGAGGGGCTGAAGATCGGCGTGGCAAAGGCGGTGGGTGAAAAGTGCGAACGATGCTGGAACTACAGTGAAACGGTGGGACGAAACGGCGATCATCCCACTATCTGTGAACGATGTCTGAATAATCTTTAGGGCCTATCACGCGCTCATGAGTGCCGTGAGAACCGGGAAGTCGGGTCACTCACCAGCGGGGAGTCCGGAATGAAGGTAAAGTACACCGTTTTTTTCCTTACACTGGCAGCCGTCATACTGGTGGATCAGTTCGCCAAGATTTACGTGGACGCCACAATGTCTCTCGGTCAATCGATCCCCGTAATCGATGGATTATTCAATATAACCTTTGTAAAAAATCCGGGAGCGGCATTCGGTTTTCTTGCCAATGCCTCTCCCTTCTTCCGTTCCTTTTTCCTGGTTGCCGTTACCGTGATCGCCATTATACTGATCCTCTATTTTGTTGCCAAAAACAGTGCCACAGAACTGTTGCTCACCTTTTCCCTTGCACTAATCATGGGGGGTGCCGTGGGCAACCTGATCGACCGGGTGCGCTACGGAGAAGTCATCGATTTCCTCGATTTCTATCTCGGGTCATTCCACTGGCCGGCCTTTAATGCAGCCGATACGGCGATCACTCTGGGGGCACTTGTGCTCCTCTATGAAATCTTCAAACGAAGAAGTGCCTGACAGGTCTCTGTGATCTTCCGGGCGGCGTCGGGAGAGATGTACCGCTTCGATGTCTCACGTTGCGTACGGACCAGCCCGGCAGTGATGAAGTATCATGCCGGTCGGACAGGGAGATCTTTTACCGTCGTTGCAGGATCGTGACGTTCAGGTATTGCTTCCCCCATTCGAGCGCGTCATCATGGTCGGAGAAGAATACATCGATATGGTCGCCTTTGATCGCCCTCCCCCTGTCATGCACCACTCCCCATCCGTAACCGGGGACATACATTCTTGTACCAAAGGGATATCGGGGATCGGCGGCGATGGTGCCGTGACGGGCCTTTGTGCCGTCCGCCGTCACTCCTACTACTTTTCTCCTGCCCTTGTTCGGTCCGTAGGCGTAGACCGGTGGTCCGATGCACCCGTATTTCCTCTCCCATCCGCAGGATTCCGGTCCCGCATCGTAGGCGGTGACAAGCATTTTTCTGACTTCCTTGCGCTCCCGGGAGGTGCCGGGAAAGGAACAGCATCCCGAAAGGGATAGAAGGAAAGACAGGGTGACACACAAAAGGATCGCTCTATTCACGGGCCGTCTATTCATCGAAAGTGCTCTTCTGTCGTCTTTGCCGGGAACGGTACCATACCGCTGCGCCGAAGGCAAGACTGAAGGAGTTTCCGTCTCTCTGCCGATGGCGGGTCCGTTCCGGGGAAGAAGGGATGCCGGGGCTATTTCATCAGTCCCGGAAGGAACAGGGCGATATGGGGATAGGGAATTATAGGCAGGGTTCCGATAATTAGAGCTGCCAGAAGCGGGAGGACCCCCTTGAAGATGACATGCAGGGGAACGTCGCGGGCCACGCCGCTGACCACGTAGACGTTGATGCCCACGGGCGGCGTGATGACGCCGATTTGGGTAATGAGCACGATGACGACGCCGAACCAGATGGGATCATATCCCATAAAGAGAATGACGGGATAGAAGATGGGGACCGTCAGCATCACCAGGGCCAGTGAATCGATAAAACACCCACCGACGAGGTAGATGAAAATAATGATCAACATGACGGCGAAATGGGGCAGTTGAAAGGCCGTAATCCAGGTGGCGATGTCAAAGGGAATGCGGGTCACGGCGAGGAAATGCCCGAAAATCGTCGCACC
>CAYTUH010000025.1:9850-10400 GCA_964441165.1 uncultured Syntrophaceae bacterium | reverse complement strand
GCTGAGATCACCCTGCACTCATTTCTGAAACAACCCCTGCGACTGGAGACCGAGGTGGAGGTGAGTGCAATCGAGATCACCAACTACCTTTCATTTCTGACAGGAAGCCGGGAGTACCATGCTACCACCCGCAACCGGATCCTCTCGTCCCTCTCCTCTGTGTACCGGTTCATAATCATGCAGGATATCCTGGTCGTTTCGAATAGAGACGTTATGATGGCCTCAACGGTGAGGTTGCGTCGTATCAGCGCAATCACCAGGGTACCGAAGGCCCCGACGGCGCCCGCTTCCGTGGGTGTAAAGAACCCCACGAACAGTCCTCCCATCACCAGGACGAAGAGGATCAATGTTTCGATAAGGCCCGCCAGCGATGCCAGCCGCTCCCTGAACCCGGCGGCATGATCCGCCTTTGGCCCCAGCTCGGGACGTAGGGTGGTCCATATCACGATGGTCAGGCTGAAGAGAACCGTCAGGAGGATGCCGGGCAGGAGACCGGCCATGAAGAGCTTCCCGATCGATTGCTCGGTAAGGATGCCGTAGACGATAAAGA
>CAYTUH010000025.1:6046-9840 GCA_964441165.1 uncultured Syntrophaceae bacterium | reverse complement strand
TTTAGCGTTCTTCGTCCAGCCAACTGGTACGAAGGTAATAGTCGCCCAGGATCACCCCCCCCAGGGGTGGAATCAGGATGCCGAGACTGCCTCCGGCGGCTACCACGCCCGTTGCCAGCTCCGGCTTGTAATTATAGCGTTTCATTTCCGGCAGCGTCACGGCAGCCATGGTCGCCGCCGTGGCATTGGTGGAGCCGCATATGGCTGAAAAGGCCGCGCAGGCGCCAATAGTGGCGATAGCAAGACCTCCGGGCCAGTGACCGATAAATTTATATGCCGCATCGAAAAGGCGCTTGCTGATTCCCGAGTGAAAGGCGAGCTGGCCCATCAGGACGAAGAGGGGAATGACCGTCAGGTTGTAGGACCCGAAGACGGAAAAGATATCCTTTGCCATCAGATTGAGTGATGCGTCAAAGGAGACCAGATATCCGAACCCGAGGAACCCCACGATTGCCATCACAAACCCCACGGGCAACCGGGAGAAGATAAGAATAAAGAGCGCGGCGATGCCAATCAGGCCGGTTATCGTGAAACTCATGCGGTTCGTGCCTTTCTCAGTGATGCGAAGAACTCAAGTCCCAGTACGAAGCAGACGAGGCCGCATCCGATTCCAATGGCAAAGACGAAGGGATAGATGGGCATCTGGACGGTGAGCGAGACCTCGCCGCTTGCCCGCAGGTCAAGTCCATACAGCATGCTTTGCCATGACATAATTCCGAAAAGGGCGATGCCGATCAATGCATTGATCGTGTCGATGTAATGCTGCACCCGCGGAGAAAATCGCATGACGATGAATTCCACGGCGATATGGCCTTTTTCAGCGGTGGTGTAGGCCAGGGCAAAGGAGATGACCACCGTTCCCAGAAGCCCCACGATTTCATAGGTGCCGGGAATGGGGTGACGGAAAAAACGGAGTACCACATCGGCGCAGGTGAGCACCACCATGATGAAGACCGCCAGCGCCGCAATCCAGTTAAAGACTGCCGCGGTGCTTCGTATTGAGTTTTCCAGTCGGTGCATGGGTGCCACCTTTCATTCTGCAGGCACGATGGACGGTGCCGGATGTGCCCGTGATATCCGGTTCCGGATGCCGGTTTTAACGTCGGCACCCGGAATGATTTTTCTTTTCATCATTTTCCGTATTTCTTCAGAAGTGCTTCTATCTCGACAACGGCCTTTTCCCCGGGAAGCCCCTTTTCTTCTTTCACTTTTACATATTCATCGATGATGGGGCGCACCGCTGCCGCCCATCGCTCGCTTTCTTCGGTGGAGAGAGGCACTATTTCATTGCCGAGGCTCAGTGTGTATTCGCGGCCCTCATCGTCGCTGGAGTCCCACACCTCTCCGTGAACAGCAACCCATTCGCTGCTCACCTCGTCGATGATTTTCTGAATGTCCTGAGGCAGGGCGTTCCATTTGTCGCGGTTCATGACCACAAACATGGCCGTGGTGTAGCCGATACCGTGGCAGTCGGTGGTCGATTTCACCACCTCGCCCTGTTTCCAGCCCTTCAGTGTTTCGATGGGCGAAAAGGTTCCCTCGACCACTCCCTTCTGGAGTGCTTCATAGGTGGAGGGCTGGGGCATGGCCACAGGGACGCCGCCCAGCGATGCAGTCACCTTTGCGCTCAGGCCCGTGGAACGGATTTTCATCCCCTTGAGTTCATCGAGCGTTCTGACGGGCTTCTGCGTGTGCAGGAGCCCCGGTCCATGGGCATGGATATAGAGGACTTTGACATCGTGCAATTCCGCGGGTTGCATGATCCCGGCAAATTCATTGGCCACACGGGTGGCGGTGTGTCCGTTCGGATAGCCGTGAGGGAGATCGACGGCCTCCATGATGGGGAATCGCCCACGGGTGTAAGCGAAGCAGGACATTCCTATATCGGAGATGCCCTTCACGACCCCGTCATAGCACTGATTGGCCTGTGTGAGGGTTCCTCCGGGAAAGACAGTGATCCTTACCCTTCCCTCGGTTCGTTTTTCCACTTCCTGTGCCCATGAGATTCCCGCTTTGCACTGGTCATGCGTCGGCGGAAAAAAAATGCTGTAGGTAAGGTTGATGGCCCTGCCTTCGGCTTCGGGCACATTTGCCACCATCAACCCCGACGCGAGAAAAAATCCCATAAGTACAAATAATAAAATAGTTCTTTTCATGTGCCTGTCCCTCCTCATTAAATATATACAACCATGCTCCCGAGACCTCGGGATAGCACGGTGGAAAACGTTATGTTGCTTTTTGTAACGTGGGGTAAAATGAAAAATTGGAAAGCCTGCTGGACCATCGCGAAGGATGGGCAGCAGGCACTAATACATGTAGAAGTGACAATAGGTCGGGGTTTCTGTTATATGTGCTGACGTTTTCTTCATACCCTTCAACTCGCTCTAAAAAATAGTCCTTATTTTCTAATAGTTTTTCTCGAGCCTGTCAAGCACTAATAAAACCACCTGGTAAATATCGACTCTTTCACCTGGGTCACATGCAACAAATGTGAACGCGCCACCCCGGTGGTTCTTTATTTATCTCGCGGCGAACCGCCGCTCCCTGTTACGGCACGCAGTGCCATTTTGGAGGATTTCAGCGACGGTCACCGTTGTGTGTATTACTATTTCTTGTTTTCGGTCTTTGCTGTTTTCTTCAGTTCCGATTTCAGTTTTTCCGCTTCAGCTTTCGTTTTTTCCAGCTCGGCTTTCGCCTTCTCAAGTTCTTCCTGTTTCAATTGCTGATCCTTCTGAAGGTCTTTTTTCTCCTGCATCTGGTCCTTTAATTCATCGATACCGACATAGATGGCAAGCGCACCGCCAAGGAGCAGTATGATAGGAATTCCGCCTTTGAGAATGGTGAGAAAATCAGAGCCCCAGATGATAAGACCGATAAAACCGACCACCGCCGCTACAAGACCACCAATTAATACCTGCATAACCGTGAACCTCCTTCAAAAATGTTTCTGTTGTATCGATGAAAGGGTGTAACTCCTTTACATGCGGGAACATTAGTAACCGAAAGTTCTTTGCTAACACAAAAAGAAGCGCTAATCAAGTTGAAAATGGAGAAAAAATACTTGCTTAAAAATAAATAATACATTAATTTACAACCCCTTTTGGGTGATTTGCATCATTCCCCGTACCTTTGCCGGGTACCGGCCGGAATAGTGACCGGGAGTGCTTCCGCAAGTCCCGCCTTGCAGGCGGGGTCAAGGGGCACAATATAATTGAACAGTTCCTTACCGGGGAGCTCCGCCCTGTGGGCGGGAAGCTTCACTTTGTGAAATAAAGGATGAAGTGCATGATCGAAATTGATTTTGAAAAAGGAAATGGCCTCGTGCCTGCCATCGCCCAGGATTTTGAAACGAATGAAGTACTTATGATGGCCTACATGAATCGTGAATCCTTTCTCCACACCCTTGAGACGGGAAACGCTACCTACTGGAGCAGGTCGAGAAATACCCTCTGGATGAAAGGCGAGTCGTCGGGGAATGTGCAGGTGGTGCGGGAGATTTTTCTGGACTGCGACAATGACACCATCCTGCTCAAGGTGGAACAGATCGGGGGGGCGGCCTGCCACACCGGGTATAAAACCTGTTTCCACAAAAAAGTGACAGAGGGCGAAATCGAGATTGTCGGTGAGAAAATTTTTAATCCGGAGGATGTATATCGATAATGAAGCAGTTAAAACTGGGTATTCCGAAGGGAAGTCTCGAAGAAAAGACGGTAGAGCTTTTCGGGAGAGCCGGATGGAAGAAAACCGCCAGCCAGTATTATGACGAGGAGGCCGGTTGCTGCCTGGCTGACAGG
>CAYTUH010000025.1:0-6036 GCA_964441165.1 uncultured Syntrophaceae bacterium | reverse complement strand
TGATGATGACGAGATATGTTGTTCACTGGTCCGGGCGCAGGAAATGTCCCGCTATGTCGAAGACGGAACTATCGATCTGGGCCTGACCGGACGGGATTGGATCCTTGAGAATGAGTCCGACGTGGTGACCGTACAGGACCTTGTGTACTCGAAAGCGTCGACACGACAGGCCCGGTGGGTGCTGGTGGTGCGCGATGATTCCCCCATCCAGGCTATCGGAGATCTGGAGGGAAAGCGCATATCGACGGAACTGGTAAATTTCACAAAAAAATACTTCGAAGAGCAGAACATAGCGGTGCATGTCGAATTTTCCTGGGGTGCGACGGAAGCCAAGGTGGTTGAAGGACTGGTCGATGCGATTGTGGAGGTGACCGAAACGGGATCGACCTTGAGGGCCAACAAGCTGAAAATCATACATGAACTCATGAAAACCAACACCCAGTTGATCGCCAACAGGGATGCCTGGGGTGACCCCTGGAAGAGAAAAAAGATAGAACAGATCAATACGCTTCTCAAAAGCTCTCTCCTTGCCATGGGAAAAGTGGGCCTGAAAATGAATGTGTCCCGTGAGAATCTCGGTCGCGTGGTGCTCCTCCTTCCCTCGCTCAAGGCCCCGACGACTTCGGAACTCTACAAGGAGAAGTGGTTTGCCGTTGAAGCCGTGGTGGACAGGGATATTGTGCGTGATCTGATACCGCTCCTGCAGGAGGCCGGCGCCGAAGGAATCATCGAATATCCTCTCAACAAAGTCATATGAAAGGAGTTCCCCCGATGTCACGAAAAGGAACGATATCGCGACTCACAAAGGAAACGGATGTCTTCGTGGAGCTTGGGATCGACGGAAAAGGAGAGGGAGAGATTGCCACCACGATCCCCTTTCTCGACCATATGCTCACGCTCTTTTCACGACACGGGTTTTTTGACGGTCCGGGGGACGGGTGATACCGATGTGGATTATCACCACCTTGTCGGGGATATCGGGATCTGTCTCGGCGAAGCAATTAAAGAGGCCCTCATTGACAAGCGGGGGATTCCCCGTTACGGGTCAGCCTTCGTGCCCATGGATGAGAGCCTTTCCCACGTCACCATAGACGTTTCCGGCCGTCCCTATCTCGTGTTCAATGCCGATTTCGGGGGGAAGAAGATAAAGGATTTCGACCCATTGCTCTTCAAGGACTTTTTCAAGTCACTCTCGGATCACGGTGGAATAACCTTGCATATAAACGTCTTATATGGTAAAAGTCCCCACCACATCGCGGAGTCTTTCTTCAAGGCTTTTGCCCGAGCATTTAATACCGCAACCTCCATTGACGACCGCATCACCGATGTCATGTCAACAAAGGGCAGTCTCTAGGAGTTTTTTTGACATCCATACGTGTTATATGCCGGAAGCCTCGCGCAGGATTCGCGAGAGGAGAGACTGGATAGGGCGCTGCATGGAGCTTATTTCCTTGAGAAAATATCCTCTGAATAAAAGTAAATCGACGCTGCTTCGTATCGGCGTCTTCCTCTGCGTCCTGCTGGTGATGGGTTGTTCTTCGGGAAGACATGTCGTGTCGAGACATCTTCTTCCCCCGCAGGAGGTGGTCTTTGACACCGTCGCCGTGGTTCCTTTTCAGAAAGTCCATTCCGGTGACCGGCAGGTCACGACGGCTCGATGCCCCCTGAGTGGAGTGGTGGTGAGAGCCTGCGAGTCATCACCGGACGCCGAAAAGATCGTGGAGAAAATTTTTGCAGAGCGCTTTTCCGCCTGTGACCACCCTGTGATCCTTCCTTCGCAGAGGGTCGGCGGCATCTATAAACGGATTGTGTCCAATTCCTTTACCCTATCGCCTCTGGAAACGTTGCAGCAAGCAGGAAAAGAGCTGGGCGTTGACGCAGTAGTGGCGGGATACGTCTTTTGTTTCAGAGAAAGAAAAGGGTACACCTATTCGATCGAATCTCCCGCCACCGTCGCCTTCAGTGTGCACCTTGTCCGTGTCGCCGATGGGACGCTGATGTGGAGCGGTATTTACGACAGGACGCAGAAATCTTTGACGGAGAACGTCCGGGATCGTTCGTCGTTTCTCAGGATGGGGGGGAAATGGGTGACGGCCGAGGAACTTACAGCGGAAGGCGTTGATGAAATCATTGACTCCTTTCCCCTTTCGAAATAACGACACAGGTCGATGGAATTCATAATTCAGAAAGGAATGGGAACGTGTTGATTATTCCCGCAATAGACATTAAAGAGGGTCAGTGTGTCCGTCTCCTCCAGGGTGATTTCAACCGTACCACCGTATTTGGAGACAATCCCGCCGAGATGGCGGTGCGATGGCGAAACGGGGGGGCCAGGCGCATTCATGTCGTCGACCTCGATGGTGCCCGCACGGGTACGCCGCAAAACCGGCGGGTCATAGATGAGATTGTGCGGGCGGTGGATGTGCCCGTCCAACTCGGAGGCGGGATCCGTGATGCCGAGACCGTGCGGGAATATCTGGACATGGGCGTGAGCCAGGTAATACTGGGTACGGCCGCACTGAAGAATCGGGACGCAGTCCTTGAAATATGCGCGCGAAATCCCGGGTCCGTCATCCTCGGCATCGATGCACGGGATGGAAAAACGGCCGTTCAAGGGTGGATGGAAGAGACCGGGACGACACCTGCTGAAATTGCAGGAAGTTATGAAAATTGCGGGGTCTATGCCATTGTCTACACCGATATCGGGCGGGACGGAATGGAAACGGGGGTGAATGTGGAAATGACACGGAAACTCGCGGAAGCCGTCAGCATTCCCGTTATCGCGTCGGGTGGTGTGAGCGGCCTGCATGACCTGGAAGCGCTGCTTCCCTTTGAGGATTCGGGCATAATGGGCATGATCGTGGGCAAAGCGTTGTACAGTGGTGCCTTCGATCTTGAAAAGGCCCTGAAAATCACATCAGCTCCGCTTCAGGATCATTGACCGCGGAGAAGGGCTCCCTTCTGACGCGGGATTGAGGAAGTATGCAAGGGGTGACGAATATGGAAGACTGCATTTTCTGTAAGATTGTGAGGGGCGAGATCCCCAGCAGTACCGTTTACGAGTCGAGCACGGTGCTGGCCTTCGACGATATCAATCCCATGGCTCCCGTGCATGTCGTGGTGATTCCCAAAGAGCATATCGCCACGCTCATGGACGTCGATGACGGGCATTCCGATATTATGAAAGATATCACGGAAGCGGTGAAGGAGGTGGCCCGGCTCAAGGGTATTCATGAAAAGGGCTTTCGCATGGTGATCAACTGCAATGAAGAAGGCGGACAGCTCATTTTTCATCTTCATGTCCATGTGCTGGGCGGAAGAAAATTGCATGACGAAATGGGATAAGCCATTTGACAAATCCGGAAGAAACACTAAATTATTCTCACGTAGGAGCGTTCACTGGCGGAACGAGAAGGGCGCAGTAAGATAAGGTGAATCAAGATATGGATATGACAGGAAAAATAGCAAAAGAAATGATTGATGCCGCCAAGGCAAAAGATAAGATACGGTTGTCTGCCCTGAGGATGATCAAGGCGGCCCTGCATAACAGGGAAATTGATTCAAAGGGCGGCTTAAGCGAAAAAGACGCACTGCAGGTCATGTCTTCAATGGCAAAACAGCGGCGTGATTCCATCGAACAGTTCAGGAACGGCGGGCGCATGGATCTCGTCGAAAAAGAGGAAAAAGAGCTGGCCATCATTCAGGAATTCATGCCTGAGCAGATGTCGGAAGAAGACATAAAGAAGGCAATCGAAGCAGCTGTTGAGGAAGTCGGTGCCGCAGGTGTTCGCGATATGGGCAAGGTCATGAAGGCACTTATGCCCGTCATAACCGGGAAAGCTGACGGAAAGATGGTCAGTGAAATGGTGAAGGTGAGATTATCTTCGTAAGCGGCAGGTCTCTGATTACATCAGGAATCTTCCGAAGCAATTCGATTATCTGCCCCCCTTGTTCCTGATATGCTGCGGGGAAGTGGTTTTACTTTTTTCCACCGTGAGGCGTCACCGCTGATGCATGACGGACGTTGTGCCGGAGTTGCCACTCGGTCCGGAGCAAAAGCGTGGTACTGGTTTTGCCGGATAAATTTTGCCCGGAAGGAACGTAATCATTGAAAGGGCACATCCCTCAGGAAACAATAGAAGAAATCAAGGGGAGGGTGAATATTGTCGATGCCGTTTCGGAATATGTGACCCTGAAGAAGGCCGGAAGAAATTTTGTCGGTTTCTGCCCTTTTCATCAGGAGAAGACACCCTCCTTTACGGTGAATCCCGAGAAACAGATATTTTACTGCTTCGGATGCGGTGAAGGAGGTAATGCGATCTCCTTCATCATGAAGATAAACAACATGACCTTTCCGGAAGCGCTACGGCATCTGGCAGCGAAAACGGGTGTTCACATACCGGTGCGTGAAATGAGCGCAACGGAGAAACGACAGGCCACTGAAAAGGAGAAGATAGATAGAATCAACATGATGGCCGCGCACTTCTTCTCCGGTGCGCTTACGTCGGAGGGTGGACGTAACGCAAGGGCCTACCTCGCAAAGCGGGGTATGGACGAGAGCGTCGCTCAAAAGTTTTCTCTCGGATATGCCCCCGATGAATGGCGCAGTCTGAAGCGGTTCTTTGACGAAAAGAAGGTTCCCCTTATCCTGGCGGAAAAAGCGGGTCTCCTTATTTCACGTGACCGGGGACAACCCTATGACCGGTTTCGAGGGAGATTGATTTTTCCGATTCAGGATCTGAACGGACAGGTCATTGCCTTCGGGGGAAGGGCACTCGGCAGCGAGGAGCCGAAATACCTCAACTCTCCCGAATCCCCTGTCTATACGAAGGGGAGAACACTCTATGGCTTGTATCAGACGAGGGACGACATACGGCGTCTCGATTCAGTCATTATTGTGGAGGGCTATTTTGATCTCCTGGCACTCTGGAGCGTGGGTATTACCAATGTCGTTGCGACCCTCGGCACGGCTCTGACGAAAAATCAGGTTCAACTGCTCAGGCGGTTTACCCGCAATATTATCCTGATCTTCGATCCTGACGAGGCAGGAAGACATGCCGTGGAACGGGGATTGAACCTTTTTCTGGAAGAACAGATGCAGGCACGGGTGGTCACCCTCCCGGCGGAGTACGATCCCGCCGATTACGCCACGGCTTTTGGCGGCGACCGGTTCCGGGAATCAGTGTCAGGCGCCGTCTCGATGGTTGACTACTATATTGACCACATCATCGGCGGCAGAGAAACACTTGAAGAAAATATCGATTCTGTCATGGATTCGATTTCTTTTATAGAAGGTATCGATGACCCGATACAGCGGAATCTCTTTATCAAGCGGGTTTCTGAAAAGCTCGGTGTCGATCAGGCGCTTTTAAAACGGGAAGTGAACAGGAACGCCCGGAGAAAACCTTCCGCCCCGTCGCGGGAGGCGTCGTCGCCCCGACGTGAGAAGAACAGGGTTGATTCCGCGGAAGTCACGCTCATGTACATCATGATGGAATTTCAGGATACCATTGACGTGGTGGCGGAAAAGGGAATCGTTGAGCACCTTGCAACACCGGCATTCCGTGCCATGGGGGACAGGCTTATAACCCTTCGCCAACGTAACGAGACCATCGATCCTCAGCGCATCGTCGGCGAACTGTCCCGTGACGCCGGCAGGGAAATGCTCATGCAGCTGCTGGTAGAAGAATCCCCCTTCAGCGATGAGATACTGGGCAGGGTTCTTGATGACACCATCAGAAAGATTCGGAACCGCTGGTATAAGAACAAACATAAGATACTGAAAATGGAGCTTGCGGAAGCCCAGAAACAGGGTGACCAGACACTCCTGAACAGGCTTTTACATGAAAAAGAGAGATTATTGAAAGAGGAACGGGGATATTCATGATTGGGCCGTCTGGTCGTGACCGGTCCTGAGTGACCGCTTACCTGTTTAATCCAAGGAGTCGTAATGATGAAAAAAATTATTAAATCGGATGAGGTGAAAAAACTTATTTCTCTGGGTGAGGAAAAGGGCTTTCTCACCTATGATGATAT
>CAYTUH010000024.1:4342-14579 GCA_964441165.1 uncultured Syntrophaceae bacterium | reverse complement strand
GAATATGAAAATGCCGGCAGAGGATCTTCGATCGTGCGGCATGGCGAATCAGATCGTCCGATATTTCCGTCGGTTCAATGGAACTGATGCGGATCCGTTCCAGGTTCGTTTCGTCCTCGATGCGTTGCAGAAGGTGCAGGAGATCCGCTGAAGGCGAAAGATCCCGCCCGTACATCCCCAGGTGAATGCCGGTGAGAATGACTTCGCGATAACCGGCGCAGGAGAGCGCGCCTATCCGTTTGATGACATCATCGGCGGGAAGGCTCCTGCTTCGTCCGCGGGCATAGGGCACGATGCAGTAACTGCAGAAGGCGTTGCATCCGTCCTGGATTTTCAGATAGGCCCGGGTCTGTCCCTGGAATTGTGTGACGGGAAGGCTGGAGAACGTCCGGGGAAGACCGATGTCTCCCACGGAGACATGCGTTGAATCGCCGCTGATGGTGTCGATCAGTTCCGGGATGGCACCTTTTTCCCCCGTGCCGGCGACGAGAGTGACGCCGGGGAGGTCGGCCAGTATGTCCGGTGAAGTCTGTGCGTAACAACCCGTTACGACAATCGATGCGGCGGGATTGGTACGGTTGGCCCTTCGAATCAATTGTCTCGACTGGTAATCGGTTTTCCCCGTCACGGTACAGGTGTTTACGATGTATACGTCGGCCTTGCTGTTGAAAGGAACAATGGTGTACCCCTGATTCTGCAAGGCTTCAATAATGCCCGCCGAATCATAGTGATTGACCTTGCATCCGAGCGTCGCGATCGCTACCTTATGCACGGCGGAGCCCCTTTTCGATCCATCCGCCGCCGATGACTCTTTCGTCCTGGTAAAAGACGGCGGCCTGTCCGGGAGCGACGGCTTTCTGGGGGGTGTCGAAGGTTATTGTCACCGTATTTCCGTCCGCTCCGGGCCTGATTGTCGAATCGACGCCCCGGTGGCGATAGCGTATCTTGACGACGGCCCGGAGTGTCTCTTCTTCAGCGTATTCCGGTGCGGCCCAGGACAGGTCCTCGGCGACAAGTCCTTCAAAAAACTGGTCTTCCTCGCGTCCCACCGTGACTTCGTTGCGCCGTCCGTCGATCGAAATGACATAGTAGGGCCGTTCCGAGGCGATATGGAGGCCTCGTCTCTGGCCGACCGTGACGGTATGAATGCCGCGGTGCCTTCCTACGACAGTACCGTTCCCGTCGACAATATTTCCAGCCGTGAAGGTGGAAGGAGGCAGCATTTCCTCGATGAATCTCCTGTAATCATTGTCAGGGATGAAGCAGATTTCCTGACTTTCCCGTTCCGTCAGTGACTGCAGGCCAAGACTGCGGCCCTGTTCCCGGATTTCCGTTTTGAATTTGTCTCCATTGGGGAAGAGAATTCTTTCCAGTTCCTGCCGGCCGAGCATGAAAAGAAAATAGGATTGATCCTTTCCCGTATCGACACCCTTCATAAGCCTGAGGTCCTTCCCGTTCCCGGTAGTATTGATACGCGCATAGTGACCGGTGGCGGCATAGTCAAGCCCGTATTTTGCCGCCGTCTCGATCAGGAAGGGGAACTTGATTTTTTTATTGCAGATCACGCAGGGATTGGGGGTTCGTGCCCCTGCGTATTCATCAGCGAAGTAATCGACGATCTCCCTGGCGAATGACGCGGCGACGTCAATCCGGTGAAGGGGAATCCCGAGCACATCGGCAACCCGCTCCGCCTCTCTTTCGGCCCTCGTGGGGAAACCATTCCTGATATAAAGTCCTTCAACATGGAATCCCCGTTCCTTCAGTGCGGCCGCGGCCACGGCGCTGCCCACGCCGCCACTGATACCGATTAAAACCCCGTTTCTCTTCATGAAATCAATATTGACCCCTGCCTTCGAAAAGACGCTCTATCTACCCTCTATGGAGAAGATTGTCAATCTTAAAGGAAACACCGCAATATGGCAAGTGTGAGCAACGGAGTTCACAGTGACGCACGATCATGAGGGCCTTTTCGCGAACCATGTTTTCAGCGGCCCTTCGGGGTCTCTGGTTGGCAGGTGGTCGACGGGTTCGCACCACAACGGGGCAGGCGGCTGAAAGGGCGGGTAAATTCTGTTCGGGATAAACGCAGAGGAAAGAATCAACTTGACAATCGATTCATAAGGCCTTTAGGTGATCTCTGTTACGTCTGCAGGGGAGCTTCGGAAGGAGGGATCTCCTGATTTTCAGGTGCAACCCGTTCAGGAATGTCCGAAGATACAGGCCAGGCCGAGGCGGGAAAGCCTGTCTCGAATCCTTCTGCCGACGGATCATCACGCCGTTGGGGCAGTGAAAACATCAACAGCGAGGAAGAGGAGGAGCGCAACAGATGGCAGTGGAAAAAGTATTCTGGGAGGACCCGTACCTGACGGAGATAACCACAGGGATTGCCGGTGTGGCGGGCAACGATGTCACCCTTGCGGCAACGATCTTTTATGCCTTCTCGGGCGGCCAGGAAAGCGACGAGGGAACGATCGGCGGCTACCGGGTGACGCAAGCCCGCAAGGAGGGCAGGGAAATTGTCTATACCGTCGATAGCCCTCATGACCTGAAGGCGGGTGATGTCGTGGCGGTCGAAATCGACTGGCAGCGCAGATATTCTCTCATGCGCCTCCATTTTGCGGCGGAAATCGTTCTGGAACTCATCTGTCAGAACTTTTCACCGGTAGAAAAAATCGGTGCACACATCTCAGGGGAGAAGGCGCGCCTCGACTTTGCCTGGCAGGGTAATATTTCGGAGACCTTCACCCTTCTTGAAAAGGAGTTCAGGGATATCGTATCGGCTGACAGGAAAATCATCAGCGGGTTCAGTGATCGGGAGCATGAGATTCGTTACTGGGAGATAGAGGGCTTTGCACGGGTTTCCTGCGGCGGTACGCATTTGAAAAGGACGGGAGAAGTCGGTGCCGTCACGCTGCGAAGGAACAACACAGGAAAGGGAAAGGAAAGGATTGAAATACTGTTGAAAGAATAATAAACATCCTCGCAGAGGCTTTCCCTCTGTTCCACAGGATTGTCTTCATGAGAGCAGATCCTCCGAAACATTCTTGAAGGGTTCCTTTCATCGCTCTTCAAAAGGTCATTCTTTTAACGCCGAGAAAGGTCAGCATCGGCGAGGGAAGCACAGCCCTCCACGGTGATCGTAAATTTTTGAATTGAAGAAGTCAGGTCAAGTGAGTAGTATCGGGATAACAGGTTTGCTCGATGAAAGAGCACCCGGATTCGCATTCCGCGAACCGATGCACTACCCGACAGGGGGAGAGGAGGGAGAATCATCATGGTTCAAGACAAGCGGGAAGAACGCAAGAAGAAGGTGATTGAAGTGCTTGACAGGGCACGTTCCATGGAACTGCAGGCCATCCATCAATATATGAACCAGCACTATAACCTGGACGATATGGACTACGGAGAAATGGCCGCAAAGATCAAGCTCATCGCGATAGACGAGATGCGCCATGCTGAGATGTTTGCGGAGCGTATCAAGGAACTGGGCGGTGAGCCGACGACGGAGCTTGCCGGCGGAGTGAAAAAAGGTCAGAAAGTGGAAGCCATATTCCCCTTCGACGCGGGGCTCGAGGATCACACCATGGGAACCTACAATGAATTTCTGCTGGTATGCCGGGAGAATGGTGACAGCACGAGCATGAAACTCTTTGAAGCCATCATCGACGAGGAGCAGCTGCATTTCAACTATTTCGACAACGTGAGCGACCATATCGAGAAGCTCGGTTCGGCCTATCTTGCACAAAAGGCGGGAACACCCTCGACAACGGGTTTGCAGACGCAGGGCTTCGTCGCACGGGAAGGCGGGGAATAGGGTCCTGCGATTCACCTTTGCTCAGGGTATCTCTTTTTTTGCAGGCACCTCCTTCCGCGGGTGTGCAACGTTGTCCGAAAAGATCCCTCGACGGCTCCTCTTTATTCTCTCAGCAACCTTCAACTGATTCCGCCATACCAGGAACAGCCTGTATGAAAAGAACAAAGGAGCTTGCCGGTCCTGTGACCGGTCAATAAGGAGGAAGAGATGAATATGCATCGTATTGCGGTTTATGGCGTTCTGTTCTGTCTGGTGACGGTCGCCGTGATGATGGCCGGCCTTCCGGGCGGTGCGCGGTGTCGTGCCGGCGATACGGAGACGATCATCGATCTGTGGAAGAGCGTCAAGGCGCCTGCACCGGCCACCCTGGAGGTGGTCAGGCTCGTTCCGCGTGAAACGGCTTTCCTGATTCTCGACATAGAGGAGCGGACCTGCAATTCCGAGAGAAGACCCCGATGTGTCGATTCCGTTCCCTCAATTGCACGGTTCCTCGAGAGAGCGCGTGGAAGAGGGGTGTTCGTTCTGTACAGCCTGACCGGCAAAGGTACGCGGGAGACCATTCTGCCCCCTCTGTCGCCGGTGGGAGACGTGCCGATCGTCAAATCGAGCGTCGACAAATTCTACAATACCGATCTTGAAAAAATATTGCGGGAGAAGGGAATTGCTACCGTGGTCATCGTCGGTACGACTGCGGAAGGCGCAGTATTGCATACCGCGACGGGTGCGGCAATGCGGGGGTTTCGGGTTGTGGTGCCCGTTGACGGCATGTCAGCCGGTTCTCTCTATGCCGAACAGTATACGGCATGGCACCTTCTCAACGCTCCGGGAACCCGGAATCGTGCGGTGCTGACACAATTCGACCTGATCGAATTCTAATGTGCCAGAGGAGACAGGGAGAGGTGTAAGACCTTAAAGGCCCCGTGTGCGTTCATCCCGCAACTTTCCCCTGTCCCTGCTGGAGAGGACGTCGTCGATGGCAGCGAGCATTCGTTTCTTGTCCCTCTGCAAGGTGCCGTTTACGGGAAGATAGTTGGAGGCGTGGACTCCCACAAACTTCAGGTTGTCCATGGTGATGTGTTCAAAGAGAATCTTCATCTCCTCGAGGGTCTCAAAGGGATCCATGAGTTCAAATTCACCTGAAAGGACCCGTCTGTAAAGAACTGTATCGGGGACGGGGGTAACGGTGAGCGCCGCCAGATACTGCGGTTTCATTCTGTTGGTGATGTCGGCAGTGGCAAGAGCATGTTCGCGGGAAGGTGGCCCTTTTCCCGCAATGCCGAGGAGGACCATGGAGGAGAGGTTGATCCCGGAACGTACCAGGTCCGTGCCCGCCTGCAGCATTTCCTCTGCCGAGACGCCCTTTCTGATTTCTTTCAGCACCCGATCATCGCCGCTCTCCACGCCGAGATAGGCCTTGGTGAGACCGGCGGCACGGAGAGCCGTAAGTTCCGACATACCCTTTTCGAGGGTGCTCCGGGGGCCCACATAGCTTCCCACATGGCGGAGCGACGGGAAGGTGCCGTATAACAGGTTCAATATCTCCAGAAGCATATCGGTCGGCATGGCGATGGCGTCGCCGTCACAGAGAAACACCTTTTCGATATCGCCGTAACATTCCCGTGCCATGGAAATATCCCCTCTTATCTCGTCGAGGCTGCGGATGCGGTATTTTCGGTCCTTGTACATGCCGCAGAAGGTACAGCGGTTGTGAGAGCAGCCGATGGTGCACTGCAGAAGATAGCTGTTCGCCTCACTGAAAGGCCTGTAGATGTTTCCTTCATATCGCATGGCTCTGGATTCCTCGTTGCCGACAGGCCGCCCTTTCGACAGGGGGATCTGTTCGTCGCAGAATGCAGCGATGGCTTATCAGAATAATGGATTCGGTGCAATGCATTTAAAGGGACGACGGCTTCCCGGTGTGGCGCCGTCGCTGTCGAATGTTCCGCTGCATCCTGATGGCATGAAGGGGCTGAAGAATCCTCCGGTTCCGGCATCCTCTGGTGCAGGACGCCCGATGCGGTTGATCCGCATAATGGCAGGGACGGCGGGTATGGGGCGTGCATGTAAAGTCAGGCAGACCGTTGATTGCCATCGACCGGAAATGATATGTGTGGTATGTCAGAATGCAGAGAATACAAAGAGAATATCGTCCTGCCCGTGTAACGAATGGGGCAGGAGGAACATCGTTAGGGCGTAAGGAAAGGAGAGCAAAGATGAAAAATCAAGGTTTGTGTTCAATCGACAGGAATCGTTACGGCCGTTTCCTGCGGAATACCCTCTGTTGTGTGATGGCACTGTTCCTGCTCGTTACCATGGGATGTGCCACCGTCGGCAAGGAATTTCCCGTTTCCCGTGTATCGGATATAGAGATAAATGTGACAACCCAGGACAGGATACGTGCCATGTTCGGCTCTCCCTGGCGTGTGGGAATCGAGGACGGTCAGCAGACCTGGACATACGGGAAGTATCGCTACAGTGCATTCAAGGAGACCAGCACCCAGGATCTGGTGATCAGGTTCAACGACAAGGGCGTTGTCTCGTCCTACACCTTCAATACGACGGATCATTCCGAATGAGTCGAATGTCCGGCCGCCCCGGATCTCCCGTTCCCGGTGGAACGGCCGGCCTGATTCATGTTTACGCCAATCTCCAGCTGTGAAGAAAGGGTTTACATGGTGTTCGAAAGTAAATTGCTGCCGATACTGCGTCAGGGGATCGCCGTTGTCCAGATGGTGTTTTTCAAGAGACTCAGGGAACGGTTCGGTATACGATACCCCGAGGGCGATCCGACACACATCAGCAGGCTCTCCGGGGCCGTGGTAAATGAGATATTCGGGAGTGAGAACGGGGAAGAGCCCTTCGCGTCCTTTGTGAAAGAAAACGAAGCGGCGATTATGGAAGAAGTGAAAAGGCTTCCTCTTGAAATGGTCGACATGATGGTCCCCCTGACAGACGCACTCAGGATTCAGGTGCTCTGTGACGCTCAGGAGGGGATCGACAGCTCGGCGCTCCTCATACTCGCCAATGAACGAAAAATACTGCTTCTTCCGCGGGAGATACCCCTGCCGGCGAACTTCATCGACATGGTGCGCCGGCTGGGACATGAGAACGACATCCTCCTGCCGATGGAAATAGGCGGGATGAACGGACAAAACTGACAGTCCGCCGGGATAGAACCCCTGGATGTGAGGTTGCCGCACGACCGGTTCCGGGGAGAGGAGCCGATTCCTTTCAGCTTCTGCGCCTGTTCTTCCTGTCGCATCGACAGGGACGCCATGCCCGGCAGGAGTGCGTTCTGGGGTCAGCGAAGGATGTGAACGCCGCGGCAGGCGAGGCGGGTTCTACAGGAATCACCCGAGGATTGCTTCTGCCGAAAGAAGGTGGTGCGCCAACCCTATCCCCCCCCTTTTTTTTAAAGATGGTGCAACGCGACCTTTTCTGGTAGAGGTGTGCGAGTGATGCGGAAAGGGCCGGATGCGGCTGAAAAATCCGTCTTCGCGATACAATTTTCCTTAGATGAAAGGTATGAAAAGTATGAACGTAGTGGATCGGACCATTTTTGACAATAAACTCCTGAACCCTCTGCTTCGCGGAGTGGCCCGGATTATTCTCAGGATCACCGGATGGAAGATCGAACCCAGAATCCCGGATATATCGAAATACGTGATGATTGCCGCACCGCATACGTCCAACTGGGATTTCGTCCTGACGGTGCTCATCGCCTTTGCCCGTAATGTGAAAATACATATGATGGGGAAAAAGGAATTGTTCAAGGGGCCCTTCGGCCGCATGTTTAAATGGATGGGGGTGATCCCCATTGACCGGAGCCGGTCAAACAACACGGTTGCGCAGGTAATACAACTGTTCCAGAACCGTGAAAAGCTGATCATGGTGATTCCTCCATCGGGAACACGGAAAAGGGTGGTGAAATGGAAGACAGGCTTTTATCATATCGCCCACGGGGCGAAAGTTCCCATCGCCCTCGGTTTTCTTGATTATGCGCGGAAATCCGGCGGCATCGGCCGCCTGTTTCGGCCCACAGGCAACATTGAGGCGGATATGGCGGAAATACATGCCTTCTACAGGGGCATTACCGGGAAATTCTCCCGCCATGCCTCCCTGCCCGCTCAGGGGTGAAGCGCGGCATTCGGCAATCTCATTTGCTCCAGGAGCATGCGACATCCATCGGACAGTCGGCAGGGTGAGGTCTATCGGGCATCATCACCCGGTCGGCACAGCCCTTCGCCGGGTATCATCCCGATAAAGAATCATGGATAATCTCTTTTAATTTATTGATATATGTGTATAATAAGCCAGTTTCCCGAATGGTTCTTTCAATGAAGATGTTTTCACGGGCATTCATGACATTCAGCTATCTCCAGGCGACACCCCTTTTCATCGACTGCTGACGGGATGTTGTCAAGGGACGTTATGCCGAATGATGCGAAACATGGTTTTATCTCTCAACGAAAGTCTTTTTGCGAAGGAGGTTTCATCATGTACCTGGCTGGCGTTGATTACATCAATTCACTGATGAAGCAGGAGACCTTTACGGCAAAGATGGTCTTCAACGGAAGCGGTGCAATAATTTTCCCGGTCAGGCAACAGCATCGGGACTACAAGGCGGATTGCATATCCTACGAGGACAATTACGGGGGTAATGCGCTTGCGGCGGTGCTGGACAGGGGAAAGATAGAGGTTCACTACCATAAAAAATTCTCCGATGAGCTGGTTTCGCATATTATGTGCACCCTTGTGTCTCAGCCGGGACTTGAGTTCATGGAGACGTGGGATGTCTTTTACCAGGGCAGAAAACTTGCCCTGTAACCGCATACCCTGATCCCGCCGCTCTCCGGGCCTTGAGCGCTGCCGCGGGTGGTGACGTGATGCTGCACGAATGCCTCCTCGCCAACACTCATTCCTGATCTTCCCGGTTCCGGGGCATACCACCGACCGGCGCGTTTTCTTGTCATAGAACAACCTTCCATGAAAATAACGGGTTCGCGAGACGGTCCCTTTCGGAAACGCCGACCGCTTCCGGCGGCTATGTGGTGCACCGGGAACTGCTGACGGTCCCCTGCCTTTCCTTCAAAGCGTCGCAATAACAAAGAGTGAGAGATACCCCGTGAGAAAGAGGAACGGTGTATCCCAGGTATGCGGCGAAAAGGCCTCTGCAAGGGTCATGACTGCGGGAAAACATGTCAGGGCAATGACAAACTGGAGTGGCGAGAAACAGGCATGATACACCGATAGTGCAATGATGCTCGTGAGAAAAATGCAGGCACTGCCCTCGATGCTCCGTACGTATCTTTTCCTCGTGAAGAGGGCGTATGCACGGTATGTGTGCCTGCCGAAGCGGATACCCACCGGCTCGGCCAGGCCGTCACCAATGCCGTTCACCACGATGGGGATAAAAATCAGGTCAAGGAGGTCGTACCGGGCAAAGAGGATGATCATGGGGATGATGACGAGAAACCCTGCGGTAATCTGTGTCGAGAGCCATAACAGCGTGTGGGGCCGGTCTTCAGGGCGGTCAAAGGAACGAAACATCGTGGCGATGACAGGGACCCTCTCTCTGAGCGGTCTGATATAGAGGAGCAGTGACGCGACCGCGAAGGCGCTACTGAGCGAGAAAAGACCGAATGAGTCTTCGTACGCAAAGACCCTGTCGATATATACGGGGAGAAAAAAGAGGAAGAAGTGATTTATTTTACGGGTGTAGTTTACTTTTATCCCCCTGTGAAGCACGAGCAGCCCGGTGCCGTACTGGATCATGTAAAGCAGGGACGCCTTTACCGCCTGGTTTATCATGAAAACCGATTCCATGGATGCCTTTCCCCGTATTCACAAGCATGTGTGTGCCGATAAATAGATTCCCGCCGGCAGTATGCAAAGTACAAAATCCCCTGCTTTCAATCAATGTTTCGGAAAATGAAGTCAGGTGCAGAAAACCTTTAGTAACAAGTGATCCTTCTGTCAATCGAAAAAGAAAACAGCACATTACCATATGTGATTATATTTTCACGGTGTCTTCTCTTTCCATTAGGAATTTGAACCCCTGAAATCAGGTAATCCCCCATTGTTCAGAGGCCGGCGATAGGGTATCAGTGTGTCGCCCTTCGGGGCATGAATGGTATGAATGAAAGAGAGGTATTACCTATGACACACAGGGAGCTTTCAGCCTTGAAGGAAAGGCTCGAAGAAGATCTTTACCAGGCATATTGCAGCGACGCCCGAAAGACCCGGAAACTGAGCAGGGCGCGTGAGACCATGGCTATCATCGAAAAAGAAGATGCTGACGGTATCGAGGAATACAGGGCATTGCTCGATTCACTGTCCCTGACGTCGCCGATGACCTGATCTGCGGACGAAGAGTCAGAGGGGGACAGTGGGTTTGAAAGGGACGCAGTCCCCCCCTGATGG
>CAYTUH010000024.1:0-4332 GCA_964441165.1 uncultured Syntrophaceae bacterium | reverse complement strand
TACACCGGAATTTCTGTCACCATCTCCGGCATGTCCCGATCGGTTCCGGATCGGGTGAAACCGTCCCTTTGCTGTCATTTTCCGGGCGGCCTCCATCCCCGCGTGCCGCCAGAATTGCCTTTACACAACCATACCCGAAAATTTATACTTGATTTACCATACCGGTGAGTCCGCAGGGGCGTGACAAGGTCTCCGGGGAATCACCGTCCGTCGGATGCCGTACCTTCTCTCTTTTTACCCGTGGATGCGATCCTGAGATCGGGGCCTTTGATGCGGTGCTGTGAGAACGGCGGATAGGTCCCGGGCGGGCTGGGTGACCTGTTTCTTGAGCGGCATTGCGGCAAAGATCATCGCGACAGCGCCGTTATCCCGGGAATCATCGGGTCAGGTGTTGTCATTGACAACGGGGGAGTATCATGACGGACGCCCATGCGAGTTTGTCGGGCGGGAAATATATTCGCGGTCTTGAAGGACGGTAGAGTCCTTTGAAGGCATTTGATCAGGGTTGCATTATAAATAAACCTGTGGGGAGAAGGAGGAATGATATGCAGAGAGAGAAAGAGAGACTCGACGCACTGGACGTTGCTCTGGACAATGAGATGAAGGAGCGTCAATTTTATCTGGCCAACGCAAAACGAACATCGAACCCCCTGGGAAAGGAAATGTTCCAACAGATAGCCGACGATGAACTGGAACACTATGAGCGTCTGAAGGAACTCCACGTCCAGTGGGAAAAAAACGAAGAGTGGCCGGAAACACTCCCGCTGAAAGTCAAAGGTACGACTGTAAAGAACGTCCTTGTCAAGCTGATAAAGAATCAAGAATCAATGCCGCCGGGAGACGATGATGATCTCAAAGCTCTCAGTGTTGCCATCGCCTTCGAAGCCAAGGGTGTCGAGTTTTACAGGCACTTGAGTGAGATCGTCTCTGACCCGAGAGAGAAAAAGTTTTTTGAACTTCTTTCGAACATTGAACAGGAGCATTACACGTCCCTGAAGGAAACGGAGGAACTGCTGACCGATCCGGAATCATGGTACCGGATGAAAGAGCGGCATATCTTTGACGGGGGCTGAGACAGGCAGCCCGGGTTCACGTTCACGGGGCAGAGGAATGGTGGGAGGCCAGGCAAAGGGCGAGCTTGAAACGGGGGAGTGTGAGTACCGACAGGCGGTGTATCCGGAGCGATACGACTGCAGCGGCGGCACAGGCCGTCAAGGGGAACGTCGCCCTGCCGGTGCAGAGAAGCGGATGGCATGAATACATGAAGGAGGTGTCATGGTGGATGAAGGGGGAAGATTTTGTGTGATACTCACGACATGCGGAAGCAGCGATGAGGCGGAAGAACTTGCCGGCTCACTCGTGAACCAGCGGCTCGCCGCATGTGTCCAGATTACTTCCGTGACCAGTTTCTACCGGTGGGAAGATGAGGTCGCCCGGGATCACGAATATCTTCTGTTAATAAAGACGCCGTCGGCGAAGTACGATGATGTGGAACAGTTCATAAAGAAAAACCACAGTTACGACATTCCGGAAATAATCCGTCTGCCCGTTGAGGGTGGTCTATATGAGTATCTGCACTGGATTGATGACGTGGCCGGATAATCATGGTAACCTGATAACGGCATACCCAACGGCTCGCCAGAGGCCGGTTTGCCGGGCACAAGAGGCGATGGTATCGGGTCATGGTGGATCACAGGCATGACAGTGTAAAAAATATCAGGCTTGCCTTTTTCCTCAATCTCGCCTTCACCTTTTTGGAAATAGCGGGCGGAATGATGACAAACAGCCTCGCCATCATTGCCGACGCGCTCCATGATCTTGGCGACAGCTTATCTCTCGGCTTGTCCTGGTATCTTGAAGGATATTCAAAAAAGAAAAAAGACCGGACCTTTTCATACGGGTATCGACGGTTTTCCATGCTGGGTGCACTGATCAACGCGGTGATTTTGATCGTCGGGTCCCTTTTTATTCTTTCCGAAGCCATTCCACGGCTCCTCCATCCCGAGCATTCCCATGCTCCCGGAATGCTGATGCTGGCGATCATCGGTATCGTTGTCAACGGTATCGCCGTTATCCGTTTGAGAAGGGGAGAAGACTCGCTCAATACGCAGGTCGTGGCGTGGCATCTTCTTGAGGACGTTCTGGGGTGGGTCGCCGTTCTTATCGTCAGCATTACACTCCTCTTTCGCGATATCCATCTGCTCGATCCGCTCCTGTCGATAATCATCACCCTCTATGTGCTTTACAATGTAGTGGGGAACGTAAAAAGAACGGCGCTTCTTTTTTTGCAGGCCGTGCCGCACGAGGTGAACATCGACGATGTAGAATCGGCCCTGCGCGGAATCGACAAGGTTCGCTCCGTTCATCATACCCATGTCTGGTCACTCGATGGCTATCATCACGTCCTCACGTGCCACATCGTAGTGGCCTGCGATATCGAAAGAAAGGATGTACGGCGCATCAAATCTGCCGTCGGCGAGATGGCGGCACGAAAGAATATCGAACATGCCGCGCTCGAGATTGAATACGAGGGGGAGACATGTTCAATGGAGGGGATGAACGCAGACGATGTTCAGCAATAAGGAACGGCGCGTGATATGTCACGGCCTCCGGCATGTCTGAGAGAGGGTACATAACGGGAGAGGAGGGAAGGCAATGGTGAAAATACTGATAATATATGCGACGGATTACGGCAATACGGAAAAGATGGCCCATGCAATCCTATCGGGAGCTTCGTCAGTTCCCGATACGGACGCCACGCTGAAAAAGGTTGAGGACGTAACCGCCGGAGACCTTGAAGCCAGTGACGGAATAATCGTGGGAACACCGGTGCACATGGGAAGTCCCGACTGGCGGATTAAGAAATTCATCGACACACTCTGCGGCGGGATGTGGCTCAAGGACAGGCTCGTGGGAAAAGTGGGAGCCGTCTTCGCCACGGGAAGCGGGTACGGAGGGGCCGGTGGCGGGTGCGAACTGACCATGCTCACCCTGCTCACCAACTTTGCCGAGCAGGGAATGATCCTGGTTCCCCTGCCCAGGAGAACGCCGGGATATCCCGCAGGAGGCCTTCAATGGGGTCCTTACGGACGTTCGGCAGGCGTGAATATGGAGCAGGACGGTATTCATGAGGAAAGCCTTGAAGCCGCAACGCATCACGGGGCCAACGTGGCACGTATCGCAGGGCTGGTAAAGGGCCGACACCTCTTCGACTGACGGGGGCTGTGTAATTGCATCAAACAGGGATCATCACGGAAAGATATCAACGGAATTCCGGTTGAGCGCGATGATGCAGACACCTTTGATCAGCGGTATCTTCATGACCGGTGCAGGCATGGGCCGGTTTTGATTGTATCATGCTTGTATAATCACGAATTTGCTGGTAATACGCATAGCCATGTCATGCGGGCCGGGACTGTTCAGACGTCCCGTTGCGGATGGAGTCGGGGGGTGCACCGATGGAAGAAGTTTTTCTTGCCCGGATATCATGCCCCGTGAGTGTGAAAATCCATTTCATTCGAAGGAGGAGATCATGATAGTGGTCGCTGCGATGCTAAAAGCGCAGGAGGGGAAGGAAAAAGAAATGGAGGACGCGTTGACGGCCTACATGCCGCAGGTACAGGCTGAAGAGGGAACGCTTCTCTATGTCGTGCACCGCGCACGGAAAGATCCGGTGAAATTCTTCATCTATGAACAGTATCGTGATCGCGATGCCCTCATTCATCACGGATCGACAGACGCATTCAAGGAACTCTTCAATAATCTTGCTCCGCTGCTTGCCGGTGATCCGTCGATCGACACGTATGAAGTAGTCGTTGCGAAGCAATGAAACCGTAATATGTCGATTCCCCGGTGGTTGTAATTGCACAGCCTGCGAAAAATGGAGGTGTCGGGTCCTGTGGCAGAGGGGAATCGAAAATATCCTTGACAAACAGCAGAATAGATGTTTGTAGCGTAGTAGTTTCATATGTGGGTGAGAGCCTGATCCGGGAGTTTCGATACACAGTGTGTGCTGCCGGATGAGAGAAACAGCAATGTTTTCCAAGAAGGAGGGGTATTGTCGTTCATGAAAAAATTCCTGTTAATCCTCATGGCGTGCATCGTTTTGTGTGGCTGTTCATCGGAAGAGGGAAAGGAGTCGGCATTCATAAATCCGGGACTCTACGAGATTGAATTCACCCTGATGCACGAAGCACAGCAGATCATCGTGAAGCAGCGGGTTCGCTATAATTCCGACGGTTCCTACACGGCCATAACCTATAACAATGATATCCCCATAGAAGAACTGAAGGTGAGGACTTGGCGCTGTGTCTGGGGATCAGTCACATGAAT
>CAYTUH010000023.1:6967-14584 GCA_964441165.1 uncultured Syntrophaceae bacterium | reverse complement strand
CACATAGGAAAGAAACTCCTGACCGGTGAAGGAGGGAAGATCGAGTCCATCGGCCCAAGCGTCCCGTTCCTCCTGGGGTTTCTTGTAGGGATTGCCGTTGACGTTCATTGCCTTCAGATAATCTCTTACCTCGGGAGGCACGACGCTCTTTTCGACCAGGTCCTCCCGTGCGGCGATGAAGATATCGACCAGTCTCTCCCTGAGGTTGGGAAGGGCACAGGCCTCCACACAGTTCTTGCAGGTGACGCAGGAAAACATGATTTTGGCAAGGCGTTCGCTGGTCTCGATCTCGCCGTTCAACCAGGCCCTGATAAGCCACATGCGGCCGCCCGACGCAAAGGACTCAAAACGATATTTCAGATAGGCGGGACAGTTGAAATCGACATAATTCGTGGGCAGCTTGCACCAGCCGCACCGGAAACATCTGTGGACAATGTCTGCATATTCCTGTTTCATCGCTGCACCTCCCAGTTACCGGGATTCATGATACCGTTGGGATCGAGAAGTTTCCGGATCTCCGTCATCATTTCATAGGTTTCCGGCTCCATCCGCTGCAGGATGAGCTGCTGTCCCGATATTTCAGCTTTCCAGGGGATGCCGCCCATCTCCAGTGCCGCCGCATTCGATTCTTCAAGCGCCTTCGTCACCACGTCGACGTTCTCATCATCGGCACGATTGAAGGGATAGGCATAGTAGAACATCACCGAATGCCCCCGTCCGATCACACGGGCACCCATCGAGTAGGCAATATCGTATTTGCCCGTAATTTCAAGCCCCCTCTCATAGGCATCGGGAATGCACTCCACGGGCATGATGGAACCGACATATTCGAAGCCGCCGCCTTTCATCACGTCGGCAAATTCGCTGAGGTTTTTCTGCGGTGCTTCGAGAAGTTTCCCCTTCATGTAGGAAGGCAGGGGCAAAAAGCCCGCCTCTTTTGATTCCAGATAATCCTTCAACGCCTCCCGGATGAGTTCTTTCTTCAAGCGCATCTCTTTTTCCGAGTTGGCGACAACCGTTACCAGGACAAGTTGAAATCCCTTGAAATATTCGGGCTGGGGAGAGACGAAAAACGTCAGGTCTTCCGCCATTTCCGTACCCACAACCTTGAAGATGACCTCGGGCACCGCATTCACGTCCTCGCTCATGAACATCATGATATCCTTCATCCTCATGCTGGGGAAGAGTTTTAACCCGACCTTCGTAATAATGCCCGTCGTCCCGTTCCATCCCATGAAAAGTCCTGCCAGATCGGGAAGCGGCGCCCGTGAAAACCACTTCGGCACGGTGGAACAGGACCCCATCTTGACCACTTTTCCTGTAGGAAGCACCACTTCGAGCCCTGTGACCATCTCGGTATGAAAGCCCCCCTCGCTCTGGGAGAGGTGTCCCGATCCGTGAATGGCGATATTGCCCCCGACGGTCGCCACAGGAGGCGCATCGGGTATGGAATGTTTCAGTTGCGGATGGTGTTTCTTCAGGTAGGCCTGGAGCATCCCCTGGGAGGTTCCTCCCTCCACCACGGCATAATGACTCTTCTCGTTCACCTCCAGGATGCGGTTCATGCGCTTCATGTCAAGGACGACACCTCCCTTTTGCGGAATGGTGAGTCCCGAAAGCACCAGCGCCCCGCCCATGGGCACGAGGGGAATTTTTTCCTCATTGGCAAGTTTCACGATCTGCCGTACTTCCTCCGTCGAACCCGGCAGCACCACGTAGTCCGGTTCAATGGCCTTCTGGACGCCCTGATCGCGCGCATAGAGCCACCGTTCTTCCGCCGCATTCGAGACATAATCCCTGCCGACAATCTCCGAAAGTATTTTGTATATTCGATTCATGGGTCACCTCCCCCCCTTTTACTCGCCCAGGGCCTTGCGGCACAGGTCGGATATCAATATCGGTGTGATGCCCTTTTCGGTCACCCGGTCCATGAGGGTAAAGAAACAGAAGGGACAGTTGAACACACAGTGTGTTGCCCCCGATGCCTCCATGTCGTCCACGTTTTTCGCCTGATTTTCCTCGGTAAGATCGAAACGCTGCTGCGCCTCCAGAACGCCCCCGCAGCAGAGGGCATTTTCACGGTCATATTCGCGTTCGACCCGCTCCACACCGATCAGTTCGAAGATCCGATCCACGAGCTGATCCGTCTCGGGACAGAGCCGGCTGGAACAGGGACGCTGATAGGCCGCCCTGATATTGAGAGGTGTGATATGGGACTTGAGCTCCGTTAAACGCTGATAGAGGAAATCGAAGAGATGAATCGGCTTGAAGGGGACCGTCATGCCGAAGGCGGGGGCCCATGACGTATAGGTGCCGTAGCACTCGTCATGATAACAGATGATCTCGCCCACCCCGCTCGGTTCGAGGTGACAGTTCATGATATTGTACATGATGCCCGGCAGCCGCTCTTTGATGGTCGAGTTGCGGGCAAAATGGAGGAACATGAGATTGCAGAAGATATCACTGCCGAGAATCACCGATACACCGTCATAAATTTTCCCCGCGATGGTCCCTTTCAGCATGGGGAAGTAGCAAAGATCGATGACGGGCTCATGCACCTTCTGCAACTCTATTCTCCCCTTCGGCCTCATCATGACGACCTGTGACTTTTCGATCGGTTTCGGAACGGGGTGAACGCCCCTTTCCTCCTGGCGTTCCACGATCAGATAGAAGGGATGGTTGTGATAGGGGCAATACTCTTCGCAGGCATAACAGGTCACGCATTCAGAAAGGATCCGGGAATCCTCACCCCTCAGGAGCTTCATGTGTTCTTCTTTCGCCGTCGGCACATCCATCTCGAGGTACTGACACTTCATGACACAATCCACTGTCCTGCATTTTTCGCACACTGCGGGATCGAACTGCAGCTGATACATGGGACGAACCTCCTTTTTTACGATAGGGCGGCGTGAAACCGCCGGAGTTACAGATCCGAGCGTTCCATGACTCGTAATGCCGTTTCCTCGAGGATTTGTACCGCAAAGATGAGCATCTGGAACCGACTGTCTTTCGTCTGGCCATGATAAAAGCGGTAGTAGATCTGCTGGGCAATCACGGCCAGCCTGAAGAGTCCGAAGCAATAATAAAAATCGAATGTTTCTACAGCGATGCCCGACCTTTGGAAGTATCGGTCGATCAGTTCCTTCCGGGTAAGAGCACCGGGCATATTGGTGGGCATCAGCCTGACAAGCTTGAGGTTTTCCGGATCCTGCTCCTCCACCCAGTATGCCAGCGATGAACCAAGGTCCATAAGCGGATCGCCTATGGTCGCCATTTCCCAGTCCAGGACGCCGATGATGTTCAGAGGATTTGCCGGATCGAGCACCACGTTATCGAGCTTGTAGTCATTATGAATAATTGATGCCTTGTCGATTTCACCGGGCATTTTACCGCGCAGCCATGCCATCACCTTTTCATAATCGGGCGCATCATCGGTGCGTGCGGCCCGATACCGTTCACTCCACCCCTCAACCTGCCTCTGCACGTATCCTTCGGGTTTGCCGAAGCCTTCAAGCCCTATTTTCCTGTAGTCGATCCCGTGAAGCTCGCACTGAACATCAAGCAGGTTTTCACAGAGCGACCGGGCCTCATGGGGCTCGAACTCGAGCCCCGGGGGGAGGTCCTTCCTGAGAATGATCCCCTTTATGCGTTCCATCACATAAAAGGGACAGCCCATGACGGCTTCGTCCTCTGAATAGACAAGGGGTCTCGGGCAGTAGGAAAAGACCGGATGAAGGGCCGAAAGAATACGGTACTCCCTTCCCATGTCATGGGCCGTTTTCGCCTTTCTCCCGAAGGGGGGCCTGCGCAGCACCAGTTCCCGTTCTCCCACCTTGATCATATAGGTCAGATTTGAAAATCCACTGGGGAACTGTTCCACGGCCAGCGTTCCATTGAGGCCGGGAATGGTATCTTTCAGAAATTCCTCAACGGGCTTCAGCGCAAGTTCTTCGCCGTCACGCACTTTAACGGATTGATCAACAAACTCCATTATTCGCCTCCATTACGTTTCAGATGAGAGAAGATAGCCTTCCACGAGATCGGTTATGAACACCGCATACTCCTCCACGGTCACCTTTCTCCCCCGGTACTTCCATCGCTTGAGATACCAGTCCTGCAGCATGGCCTTTATCATTGCCGCCAGAAGCGCCGTATCGACGGACTTGAAGAGACCTTCGGCGACACCATCTTCGATAATCTCGGAAAAAACCTTTTCCGTGAAAAGTTCCGCCTCGATGGCCTTTTTATGCTCCTGCCGGTTGAGGTTTTTCGTTTCCATGTAGGCGAAATAGAACCAGGGCTGCATCACCTCGCTCAGGTAGAGATGGGCCTGTATGGCGCGCCTCAACCGTTCCTGCGTGTCGGTGAGGTCGGCAATCTGTTCTATAAGCGTCCGCATGGTAACGGCTCGTCCCATGGCCTGCAGCATGTCGAGCAGTTCCTCCTTGCTCGAAAAATAGGTATAGAGCGCCCCCATGCTGAGGCCGGCCTCGGAGCTCAATTCTCTCAGGCTCATGGCGGAGAACCCTTTTTTATTGCTGATCGTCAGCGCGGCTTCAAAGATTTTCTCCAGGTTCTTCACCGCCACATCTTCTTTTTTGATCTTGATCTTTTCCCGGCGTTCCTGAAAGAGTTCCCTTGAAATCGCTTTCCGGGAAAGGTTCACCATTTTCTTGAAGGTTTCAAATTTCACGACAGAACTCCGTCAGCCATGTCACCGTACCTCACGGCCCTCGTATCCGCGCAGGATCCTCCGTGCCACCGTCACCTTGTGAACCTCGTCGGCACCGTCATAGATGCGTGCCGCGCGCTCATGCCGATAGAACCAGGGAATGATCACATCATCGGTCATACCGAGTCCGCCGTGTACCTGGAGGGCCTTGTCAATGACGTTCTGCATCACATTTGCCACGAAGAACTTGATAAGCGAGATGTCTTCACGCGCTTCCTTGACACCGAGATTCTCAATTTTCCAGGCTGCATGAAGTGTCATGAGACGGGCTGCCTGAATCTCGGCGGCGCATTCGGCAATCCAGGCCTGAATGATCTGTTTTGTGGCCAGCGTCCTGCCGTCGGACGTCATCACCCGCTCCGAGGCCCGCTTGCACATGAGGTCGAATACCCGTTTGCAGATTCCCAGCCACCTCATGCAATGGTGGATGCGACCTGGTCCCAGCCGTTCCTGGGCAATGACAAAGGCCTGTCCTTCCGGTCCCAGAAGGTTTGTCTGAGGCACCCGGCAATCCTGATAGCTGATTTCGCCATGCCCCGTATAATCGGTTCCCGCCTCACCCATGACGGGAATGTTGCGGACCTGATTAAACCCCGGCGTGTCCGTGGGTACGATGATCATGCTGGTCCGCAAGTAGGTGGGAGCTTCCGGATTGGTCTCGGCCATGACAATGGCGAAGGCGGAACCGTCCGATGAAGATGAATACCACTTGTGGCCGTTTATCACGTAGTCGTCACCGTCCTTGACCGCCGTGGTGTTCATCATGACGGGATTGGAGCCGGGCATGTCGATTTCGGTCATGCTGAAGCAGCTTCTGATCCTGCCCTCCACCAGGGGCCGGAGCCATTGTTCCTTTTGTGCATCCGTCCCATAAAGGTGGAGAATTTCTATGTTCCCGGCGTCAGGAGCCTGGCATCCGAAGATATAATGGCCCACGGGGCATCGGCCCAGCGATTCCGACACGAAGGCATGCTCCACGAGATTCAGTCCCATGCCACCGTACTCTTTGGGATGATTGGGCGCCCAGAGTTCCATCTGCTTCACCATCTTCCGTTTTTCCGCCAGGACGGGAAGCATATCCCTGAAGCTCTTGTTCAGAAATTCCGGCTCGAGAGGGATTAATTCCTTATCGACGAACTCATCGATCATACCTGTAATGACCTTCATCTTTTCCGGCATTGCAAAATCCATGGGAAACCTCCTTTTAGTAGCTGTCAGCTCTCAGCCGTCAGCGATTTAAAAACAGTTTGAAGTTTCAAGTTTCAAGTTACCCACCCCTCACGGGGCGTTCTGTTACTCAGGTACTTTGAGACTTTGCTGCTTTGGTACTTTCTTCAATCCTTCAATCCTTACTCCCTCAATCCCCCTACCTTCTCACCGATACGTTATCAACGCCGGGTCCCGCTTAAGTTCCAGGTGGGATATGACGTTGAATCCCGCCAGCGTGATCCGGCTGTCATCATACATGAAGCGGGTCACCGAGGTATTGACGATCTGCCAGCTCAGCCTGATCGTTTCCTCGTTGGACAGCGAAAGCGTCTTCTGCAGCATCGCCGAGATTGGACCGCCCGATGTAAAGAGGGCAATCGTTTTGCCGCGCCCCTCTTCGGCAATGATATTCTTTACTCCCTCGTAGACCCCGGAGGAAAAGCTGTCCCAGTGCTGGATCGCCGGCTTGGCCTGTTCACGACGGACCCAGCGCAGAAGCACCGCTTCAAAGACGCGTTGAAACGCTTTCCTGTCCTTATAGAGGGCTTTCAGATCGGCTTCGAGCGAGGGGTCCTCTGCCGCAAGATCGGGGATATAGGCCTTCAGTACGGCGCGTGAATCATATTCGTTGAGAGCTTCGGAAAGAAGATACTCGGGGATGGGCAGATTCCGCTTCCGGTATGCTCCGATTACCTCCCGGGCCGTTCCCGTCTGCCGTGCCAGTTTCCAGGCATAGACCGCATCGAACCGGAGGTCCGTTTCAGTCAGATACTCCCCCAGTATCGCCGACTGTCTGACCCCCCTTTCCGAGAGTTTGTCGTAATTATCCTGGCCGAAAGACGCCTGGCCGTGGCGAATCATATATAGCAGTCCCATGGAAAAACCTATAGTAGAAAGAGGATAGCCTGTCAACCAAAATGTGAGCGAGCGCTCGTTTTTTTCTTGCAAAAAATCTCCCTCTGGGTTAGCACTATTCTATCCGGTGCAGAGGCAGGAAATGAACGGATGATATCCCCGGTTATCAGGTGGCCCGCAGAGGGGAACGAGGTGCCTGATGCCCTGCCTTCCGCTACCCCGACATGACATCACTGCCCGCGGCGGTACCGGCGACGGGCAAAGGAGAAAGCTGTGGCTGAGTGCCCATGAAAATCCTTGTCTGCATCAAAGCGGTTCCCGATCCGGAAGGCCTCATGACAATCGATGAAACGGGACGGGAGGTCCGCTTCGAAGGGACCCGGCGAATGAACCCTTTCGACGAGTACGCCCTTGAAGAGGCCCTGCGTATCCGCGAAATGATCTCCCTTGAAACCATTGACGCCCTGTCGGTGGGACCGGCAGAAACGGCTTCGACGATTAAACGTGCCCTTGAAT
Organism: uncultured Syntrophaceae bacterium; assembly: GCA_964441165.1. Taxonomy (GTDB): domain Bacteria; phylum Desulfobacterota; class Syntrophia; order Syntrophales; family UBA2210; genus CAYTUH01. The sequence goes on along the minus strand of CAYTUH010000023.1, from coordinate 7,272 downwards.
TGGGGGCAACCGAGGGCATCCATATCGTCACGGGGGGAAATACCTCCCTGAGCCCCTTTCAAACGGCCTCTCTCATTGCATCCTTCGCCCGGAAGAGAGGATACGACCTTATTCTCACCGGTGTCATGAGCGAGGACAGGATGCACTCCCAGACCGGTCCCATGATCGCCGAGCTGCTCCACTACCCCTGTGCATCATCGGTCATTCATGAAAAAATCGACACACAGGTCGAGACCGTCTCCGTGGAACGGGAAATCGAGGCGGGACGCCGGGAGTGTCTCGACATAGGGTTGCCGGCGGTACTG
>CAYTUH010000023.1:954-6957 GCA_964441165.1 uncultured Syntrophaceae bacterium | reverse complement strand
CGGTGCAATGGGTGATGGACGGGGAACTCATTTGACGGATGCAAATCCCCGCCGACATAACGGGCCAGTCGCCGTATCCCGCATTGATGATTTCGAATCCGTCCAGCCGGGCATCAATCGTCCCCGCTATCCCGCGCTTTCGAACGTCCTCCGGGCCCGTGCGCAGGAACTCACCACCATCGACGCGCGGGATCTGGGAATGCCGGAGTCGAGGGAAACGATTCAGGAATACCGGTATCCTACAGCACCTTCAAAGGGAACATTCCTCGAAGGAAACAGGGAAGAAAAGGCCCGCGCCCTCCTCGGGATACTGCATGAGAAGGGGTTTTTGTAATAAAGACAGGCACTGAGGCACAAAGGCACAGAGGAAACACAGTTCCTGAGTAAGATTTTCAGATTGGAAAGGTAACTTTAAACTTTCAACTTCAAACCTGAAACTGCACTTAATCGCTGAAAGCTGATGGCTGATGGCTGATAGCTGACAGCTCAAAAAGGTTTCCCCATGGAACAGAAAGTAATCGTCATTGCCGAGCATCGTGAGGGACGGTTGACACCGGCCGCCCTTGAGACTGTGTCATGTGCCCTGGAACTCGGGTCAATGCTCGGCACGGTGCCCCGCATCCATATGGCGGGAAAGGAGATAGAGGCCCTTGCCCATGAGACGGCAGAGCGGACGGGCCTTCCAGTCACGGCAATCGAAGGTGAAGGTTTTCATCTCTATAACGGCGAAGTCTACAAGGCGGCCCTTACCGACATGTTCGTGGAACAGGAACTCTCCTTTATCTGCATGCCCCACAGCGCCATGGGATATGACCTGGCACCGGCACTGGCGGTGCGGCTCAATGCCTCCTGCATCACCGCCGTGGAAAAGATTGTTCCAGAGGGGGGCACCCTTTCGTTCACACGGTCCCAGTGGGGCGGAAAAGTCAACGCCCGCATGGTTCCGCTGACAAACACCGTTGTGCTTACCGTTCTTCCCGGCGCCTGGCACCCTCAGGCGGATGGGCATCGATCGCCCGGCCCGGTGAAGATCCTGTCCAACCCTCTCAGGCCGGAGCGATCCCGCACCACCTGCATCAGGGAATCGGGGCACCGTGGATTCAATCTGCAGGAAGCCGAGGTTATCGTTTCAGCGGGAAAAGGGCTCGGTTCGGAAGAAAATCTTCATCTCCTCCAGGAACTTGCCGAGATATTTCCACGATCCGCCGTCGGAGGGTCCAGGGCTGCCTGCGATGCGGGATGGATCGATTACGGCCGGCAGATCGGCCAGACGGGAAAGACCGTTGCGCCGAAACTGTACCTGGCCTGCGGCATATCCGGTTCCACGCAGCATGTCGCCGGCATGAAGGGTTCCCAGACGGTCATCGCCATCAACACCGATTCTCACGCGCCCATTTTCGGCATCGCCGACTTCGGCATCGTCGACGACATGACGCGATTCATACCGGCGTTGCTTGCGGCATTCAGGGCACAGCGGAAATAAGTGCGGGCGAGGACGGATCGCCACCCTTCCGGGCATGACCCGTCCCCATCTCTTGCCGCCGGTTAATCGGCAACTTCCAGTTTTCCCTCGGCATACATCTTTCTCAGTTCCTTTTTGTCGAACTTCATCACGCTCGTCTTGGGGAGTGCTTCCATGAAGGCATACTGCTTCGGAATCCAGTAGGAGGCCTTCACCTTGTCTTTGAGAAATTCCTGCATCTCCTGGGGCGTAATGGTTTCACCGGGCTGCGTCACGATACAGGCAAAGGGAATCTCGGACCATTTGGCATCGGGAATGCCGATGATGGCGGCCTCCATCACCTTGGGGTGTCCCATGATGATATTTTCCAGGTCCACCGATGAAATCCACTCGCCGCCGCTCTTGACCAGATCCTTGGTCCTGTCGACGAGCCGCACATACCCCTCTTCATCCATGGTGCCCACGTCGCCGGTGTGGAACCAGCCGTCAACGAAAGAGAGTTTCGAACGTTCGGGGTCCTTGTAATACTCATCGGCGATCCAGGGACCGCGAAGCCAGATTTCACCCATTTCCTGACCGTCCATGCTGACATCCTTTCCCGTTTCGGCACTGACGATCCGCATGTCGAGGCCAAGAGCGATGATGCCGGCGCTGTTTCTGATGCTGTAGAGTTCGTCGGGCGAGAGGTCCGTCATATAGCTCTTTTCCAGGGCAGCCGTGGCAAGAGGTGATGTCTCCGTGCCGCCGTAAGCCTGCCTGATGGGGAAATTATACTTTTCGTTAAGCCCGCGCATCAGGGCAAGGGGGCAGGCAGACCCGCCGCTGGCGATGACCCTGAGGGACGAGAAATCATGGGCGCCGCCCTGTTCGAGATACTGGTAGAGCATCGTCCAGATCGTGGGAACCCCGCAGGTGGCCGTCACCTTTTCCTCGGCGATGACCTTGCATATTTTCGCCATGTCGAGGACGTCCCGGCCGGGAAGCACCTGCTTGATGCCCATGCCGACGGCGATAAAGGGCATCCCCCAGGCATTGGCATGGAACATGGGAACAATGTGGAGGATGCAGTCACTTTCGGAGACGCCGAAGGTGACACCGCCGGCGTAACTGTGCAGAACGATGCTCCGGTGGGTATAGACAACGCCCTTGGGGTCTCCCGTCGTCGCCGAGGTATAGCACATGAGGGCCGGATCCCATTCGCTCAGGTCGGTGGGAAAGTCGTATTCCTCGGGGAAGTCGGCAATCAGATCGTCATAGGAATAGACGGGCGAAAGGGTGGTTTCGGGTATCTTTCCCGACTGGGAAAGGATCACGAAGTGCTCCACCGTCTTCAACTGATCCTTGATCGCCTCGACGATGAAGACCAGATCCTCGTCAATAAAGAGGACCTTGTCTTCGGCATGATTCAGGATATAGGAAAGATGTTGCAGGGGAAGCCTGAAGTTCGCCGTGTGGAGGACCGCGCCCATGGAGGGCACACCGAAGTAGAGTTCGAGATGGCGATGGGTGTTGAGGGCGATACTGGCAACCTTGTCGCCCTTCCTGATGCCCAGCGATTCGAGGGCGTGGGCAAGCTGACATGTCCGCTTGAAGTAATCCCCGTAAGTATAACGGAAAATGCCGTCGGGATAAATGGATAAGATCTCTTTCCGGTGAAAGTACTTTGCTGCCCGCAAGAGAAAGTTGCTGAGCAACAGCGACGTGTCCATCATCATTGTACGGTACCTCCTTTATTTTTTTCAGCAGGCTCACAGGCCCGCCGTGTCAACCCCCATAAAAAGAAAAATCTCCCCCATTCAGCGCAGGAAATACCCCGGATATCATGAATGCCCGGCAGGGATTATTCCTCGCCCATTATTATCCTCACGGTCAGAGAATGACCGTGCAGCTCCCTCTGTGCTCTGTAATTGAGACAGCATTATCTCTCAATCTGCAGGCTTCCCCATGCAGGCACTTCATGCACGGTACTGCAGAACTAAAAGATGGTGATACGCTCGTAGGTCTGCGCCTCCCGGTCATAAAGGGCGCATTCCCCCTCATAGACGGCACCCACGATCATGATATAACGCTCCGTCGCCGCAAGAGACAGCGTCTGCTGCGGTGCGATACTCTCCCTCGTCGCCTCCTCATCGCGCCACCGGAAGAAAACGGGAAGGTGGGAATGACCGCAGAAGAGTATCCGGTAGGGCGTATGCTGAAATATTTTTCGGGCCCGCTTCGGAGAACCGATGTCAATCGGTTCGTAAAATGCCCTGAGCGCATCGTAGGGAAGGGAATGGGCAAAGCAGACCTCTCCCTCCACGATCATCATGGGTATGGTATTGAAAAAAGCGACAAGCGATTCCTGCCCGGCCTTCGGATCTGCCTGGTCGCCGCGCAACATCTTTTCAACCTGGTAATCATTGTTTCCCTTGACCACGGACACATGATTTCCACGGAGGAGACGGACCAGTTCCCCCAGCCCGTTGTTCCGGACGGAATCGCAGAAATCGCCGAGATGAACGAGCCAATCCGCACCCCGCTCGCGGAGCACCCGGATCGCCCGTTCCGTGGCATGAAAATCACCGTGGCTGTCGGCGATAAGCCCCACCTTTTTCGCTTCGGCACCGACTCTCACGTCGATTCGACCCTCTCTCCCGCATACACGGGAACCACGCTCTTATGACACCGCCACCGCTGAAAAGATTGCATGACCGGCCGTTATTTCCAGGGCATCGGTCTTCAGGATTGCATCCATTTTCCCGAAATATTTAGGGTACTCCGTGGCGAACCAGAATTCCGATGCGACCACCTTACCGTAATAAAAGGCGACCTCCCTGTTCTCCTCAGCGATATCCGCCGGAGACCGCCCGCCCGCACCGGTCAGGAGATCCGCAAGTTTCGGTTTTGTCAGCGTCAGGCTCCAGAGATGCATCCATGACAGCACCAGGTCAAAGATCGCCTTCCGCAGAGGATCGACACTCATGAGAAGGGGAAGAAATTTCCCCGATTCCATCTGCCGCTTCATCTGGCCGATGACCCCATCGAGCAGATCGACTCCCTTCGCGAGCGCATCGACGCATGCATCGTCGACGATACCGCGCGCGGCTTCCATCGTCTCGCTGATTTTCCTTTTTAGGACATGATAATTGTATTGCCCCTGATTCATCAAGATTTTTCTCATCACCAGATCAAGAGACTGGATGCCGTTCGTCCCCTCGACAATGGAGAGGGATTTGCAGTCAACGGCAAACTGCTCCACGGGATATTCCGAGCAGTATCCATACCCCCCGTGCACCTGAATCGCCTCCGCCGTAATCCGCCACGCCATGTCGGTATTTCCCGCCTTGATCACGGGAATGAGAAAATCGACCAGCGCTTTGGCTTCCCGCGCGTCTTCCCCCCGGGACAGGTGCTGAAGATCGATCTGTTTCGACACATAATAGGCGAGCATCCGCTCCCCCCCCACATGGGATTTCATCCAGAGGAGCATCCGCTGCACGTCGGGATGTTCGATGATGGGCACTTTGGGTGCAGAGGGATCGAACATGCGGCTCACATGGGCACCCTGGAGCCTGGTTCCGGCATATTCGACAGCCTTGAGATAGGCGGCTGCCGATCCTCCGAGCGCCATGATACCTACCTCAAGCCTCGTCTCGTTCAGCATCCGGAACATGATATTCATCCCCTTGCCGCGTTCTCCCAGCAGATATCCGGTACACCTTTCATTGTCGCCAAAGGACATGGAGCAGGTGGCCGAACCGTGGGCACCCATCTTTTCTTCAATTCCCGTGCAGAAGACATCATTGCGTTCGGCCGGCAGCCCCTCTTCATCGAGGAGATATTTGGGAACGATAAAGAGGGATATGCCCTTCGTTCCGGGAGGATCACCCTCTATCCGCGCCAGAACCGGGTAGATGATCTGCTTCGTAATATCCTGATCACCGTTGGTAATAAAGCACTTCTGTCCGCTGATCAGATAGGTCCCGTCGGCCCGGGGCAGGGCTTTTGTTTTCAGGGCACCCACATCGGACCCCGCTTCCGGCTCGGTGAGGCACATGGTACCCCCCCATTCTCCGGAAAGAAGCCGGGGCACATAGTGCCGTTTCTGTTCTTCGGTGCCGTAGTGCTGAATCATGAGGGCCGCCCCGTGCCCCAGCATGAAAAAGAGCATGAGCGCTCCGCCTGCACCGCACAATATCTCCCAGGTACAGGATTGTATGGCCAGGGGCATCCCCGTCCCGCCGACCGCCGGATCATCGGAAATGGTCAGGAACCCCGCCTCCAGAAGGGCTCGTGATGCGGCCCTGTAGCCCGACGGCAGGGTCACCGATTTGCCTTCGCGGTCATAGGAGCAACCCTCTTTGTGTCCCTTCACGTTCGCGGGAAAGACCTGTTCCACGGCAATCTTTTCAGCCAGGCGAATCGTCTCTTCGTATATGTTTCGGTCAAACTGCCGAAACCGCTCATATACATTCATCTTTTCGAGTTCCAGGAATTCGAACAATGTGAACCGGAGGTCCCGATTGTCAATCAAGAATTTCTGCGCCACCAGCACTCCT
>CAYTUH010000023.1:0-944 GCA_964441165.1 uncultured Syntrophaceae bacterium | reverse complement strand
TTCGCGTGCCCTTCGAAGCTTTCCTTTGAAGATCGGTTTCCCTGATTTTTTCTCATACCGTGCCCTGTCCGACAGGGGGCCTCTTCTGCATGGTACCGGCGGACCTTTTCAGCCCTTGTAGAATGACTGGATGAGTTTGAAAAACTCCCCCGAGAACACCATGATGGTCTGGTTTCGATTCTCCAGATCGACGGCCGACTCCAGAGAGAGCGCGTCGACATTCTGGTCCAGGACCCGCTTCGTCAGCTTCAGTCCTCCCAGGCTTTTCTCCACCATCATCCGGGCATAGGAGAGGGCCGTCTCTATCAGGTCCTCCTTCGGCACGACCTTGCTGACGAGGCCGATTCTTTCCGCCTCATCGGCCCGTACCTTCCTTCCCGTAAAGAGCATATCCGACGCCCGTGAAAGGCCCACGAGCCGGGGGAGAAAATAGGAACATCCCAGTTCGCCGCCCGACAGGCCGATATTGATAAAGGAGGCAACGAAGTAGGCCTCGGGAGCGGCCACGCGGATATCGCTGGCCAGGGTCATGGCGAATCCCCCACCGGCAGCGGGCCCGTTGACCGCCGATATGACGGGCTGGGGGATTTTTCGCATTCCGAGGATAAGCGATGCGTAGCGTTCCTGAACGATCTTCAGGAAATTCTCGGGATCGGCAAAGGCCTCCGTATCTTTAAATACCACGGCGTCATTGAGGTCCGCCCCGGAAGAGTATCCCCGGCCCGCGCCGGTAATGACAAGGACCCTGATGGCATCGTCTTCCGACAGTGCCCTGAAGAGATCTTCGAAATCCGTCAGCATCTCCACATTGATGGCATTGAGCTGGTCGGGACGATTTATGGTCACCAAACCGATATGCGGTTCCACCTCCTCGAACAACAGTGTATTGAACTCTTTCATTGTGCCGCTCATTGGTTTCCTTCCCTCTTTTTCCTGTCTATTTC
>CAYTUH010000022.1:0-14591 GCA_964441165.1 uncultured Syntrophaceae bacterium | reverse complement strand
AAAAGCTCTGCCCGGGCGGATGTCGCCATGCCACCCACTGTCGCCAGGATCCAGACTACCAGTAATAAGAAATATTTACGTACCATATTCATGATGTATCTCCTGCCAAGTAATAGTCGCGCTCTATGCATCAGACGTCGGACTCACGCTCTCTGCGATGAAATTACTACTGCGGTGTTCCCGGCATCCCGGGCAGTTCCTGCTGCCATATGATCTCATCGGACTTCATTTCGAAATCCTCCCGGTAGATCGATTCCCGCTGTTCGCCGACTTTCTCCATCCGCTCCTTCAGCAGTTCATCCCGGGCAAAGCCGGGGATAACGGACTCACCGGGGATGTCCCCCAGCGTGCCGAAGCCGGGCATCACCACTTCATCGCGAGGATACAGAATTCCTCCCGCCGATCCCGGCATCCCGCCGGCGGTTTTCTTCGACGCTCCCTTCGGAACCGCAACCGGCGTCGCCGCCCCGGGAACAATCATGAAGTCTTCAAGCAACATCTCTATCTCCCGGGGTGACACTTTTACCGCCTCCGAGGGAAGCTGACCCTTCGCGACACCTCTTCGCTCATAGTCACTGATCGGCACCGGGGCGACACCAGGGAAGGCCAGACTGGCCAGATCCAGAGCCGTATCCTTCAACGCCGTCACTTCCGAATTTTCCTCATCAGCGGTGATCACAAAGTCGGACCCCCTGACGCCGCAGACGGCCGTTTCGGTCTTGACCTTGAATTCGGAACGGGAGGCACCCACGATCTTGGTCACCATAAAGCGGGCCTTCCCGAAGGACATGCCGAGAAAGGACGATCGTGCCTTTTTCACCGGATCATAGACGCTCTTGTTGATAACCAGTATGGTTCCCGCCGCGAGGGTCATCACACTTCCGTCGTTCAGTCCGAACTGCAGATGCCCGTCGTCACCGGTAAAGAGACTGTCCCCCTTGAACAGAGGCATGCCGGCCTCGACACGGTACCCGAGATTCTCACCCTCATGACTCACCACCGCCTCACCCCGGGTGATGCGCACTTCTCCCACCGGTGCACCGCAACCGGGCGAAAAGGTCTCCTGAACAACAAGACCCGCGGGAATTCCCGCGGCTGCCGCCGCTCCCCCAAGGGTAATCGAAACTCCGGCACAGATCAGGATCAGGATTGTACGGACCACAAAAATCGATTTTTTTCTCAACGTTCTCATGTTCAATCTCCCTTAATAGCGCGCTGCAAGGGACAGGGCGAATACCTGCCGTCTATAGGTATAATCATCGATAGTTGATTTGTTCTTCGTGTAACTGTAATCCCCCACAAGGCTCAGCCACTCATAAAGGATGGAACGCTCCAGGGAAATGAAGCCATGATATTTGCTGTCCCTGCGCCCGACGCCATAGAGAGAATGGGTATTTTCGTAACTCTGACGGTAGAATTTGCCTGCCGCTTCAAGCGTAATGCCCCAGGGCAGTTTGTATGAAATGCCCGCTTCACTCTTCATCTGACCGTAGCTGAAGTCGGGACCGTCGGCATTCATGTCTTCGTAGGCGATACCCGCATAGAGATACCCCTGTTGCCGGTCCATGCCGTAAAAAATATCCGCCGCCACTTCATTCGTGTATCCGTCGCGGTCATCGTCCTCGAAATGATTATTTCGGTAAAAACTGTAGGAAAGGCGTCCCATCACATTGTCCGACAGACGCCACAGAACCTCGGGCCGTATCTGATGGCGCATGAGAAAGCTGTCGGAATCGAGCCAGTAATAGTGAGGCAGGTAGCTGATCCCGAAGGTAAAGGGCCAGAGTTGGTACTGCCCGTAGAAATGAACGATGCTTCCCGTAAGATCGAACTCCGTCAGATCCTTGTGCCAGGTCTGATAATGGGTATAGCCTGCACCCATCGTGGCGGGTCCCCGTTCAAGTTCGTACTTTCCCGAGAGGTATGCCACCGTGACCCAGTCATCCTGGTCGGTGTAAAAATCCTTGTCCAGTGGATCGAGGCGCACGTTATCGTCATACTGGTATCCCATTTTTGCATATAATTCGTAGGGGCGGCGCTCCCTTTCCGGTTCCTTCAATGCATCGAGCCACTTCTCCGCATAACCGCCAAGCACATCCTGACCGGCCTCTGCTCTGACATATTCAAATTTTTCCGTCGCCTCTCCCCGGCGGCCGGTCTTGAAATAACAGATGCCGGCATAATAGGCACTGCTGACTTTCAGGTTGGGGCTCCGCTCCGCCGCATCGGCGAGATAGGAAGGCGCCTCGGCATAGCGGGCCGTTCGATAGAGGCTTATTCCCGCGTGGTAGGAGGCAAGGATGTTCGACGGGTCTTCGTCGGCAACCTCTTTAAAGAGGTCCGCCGCCTCGGCATAGCGGGCTGTTTTGTAATAGAGAAAGGCCCTGTCGTACTTCAGTCCGGGCATATCGGGATTCGCCGCCCGGGCGCCGTCCAAGTAGTGTTCCGCGTCGGAATAGCGTCCCATCTTCAGATAGGTCTTTCCCAGATAATGGACGCAATAGGCATTGCCGGGTTCGAATTTCAGGGCTTTTTTCAGGTACTCTTCGGCTCCGGCACAGTCGCCGCTTTCAAAGGCAAAGACACCCATGTCATAACAGGTGTCTCCCGCTTCTCCGGCATTTGCTGGAACACAAAACAAGCACAACAAGAATAACAAAAGGATAATTCCACAAACGCTCAATATTCGCTGCATGCTGTAACTCCCTCTCAACAGGTGATTTCATTGCGTGACCGCTTCGTTCTTAAGGAATGTTTTCAAAGAGATCCATGGCGAAAAACGGCATACCGGGAACAGGTTCAACGAACCTTGCCGAAGATATCCATGGTAATTTTCAAGAACATGAAAATCAAGAAAATTTAACCGGCAAAAGGCATGAAATGATGGAAAAACGACCCCCCTCATGACACCGGATAATCCCACCTTCCCTGCGTCACAAGAGAGATAGGCGAACAGGTACCCGACACCGCCGTGCATTTATCATGACATCCTATTTTTGGTGCCTCTTGACGACGCCGCCCTCTATTACCGAATCGAGCACCTGATTCTTCTCGTCATAGAGTGCCTTCGCCTCCACGGGGTTCTCGACAATGTGGGGCGTTATGAATATAAAGAGATTGCGCCGTTCCCGGGTTTCGCCCTCATACTTGAAGAGCCAGCCGAGGATGGGGATATCGCCGAGGAGGGGTACTTTGACCACATTGTTGCTTATGTCGTCGCCGATAAGACCGCCGATGACGATGGTATTGGTGTCCTTGATGGTGACGGCCGTTTTCGCCGTCCGCTTCAGTGTCCTGGGACGGTCCTCGGTCCGGTCGACGAGCTTGGTGGTTTCCTGGTAGACGTCGAGCCTCACAAACCGTTCCTGACTGATCTGGGGAGTGAGGCGCAGTGTCGTACCCACATCCTTGTATTCATAGGTACTGTAGTCCCGGTCCGTAGACGACGTATCCTGCCGCGTCTGATAGGGAACGTTCTCTCCGACATAGATCTCGGCCTCCTCATTGTCGAGGGTAAGCAATTGCGGCGTCGAGAGGATATGGACATCCGAGTCCTTCTGGTAGGCCTGCAGGATGGCACCAAGAGAGGGATAGGTGATACCGCCGATGGTAATGGCCTCCCCGAAGACACCGACGGACAGTCCCGAGGGAAGCGCCACGGCCCCCGTCGTGGAATCGGGTGTGGGCAAGATGTTTCCTCCGGAGAAGCCGCCGCCCACGACATTTTCCTGTCCCCACTTGGTGAAATCATCTCCAACAACCCACTCCACTCCAAGCTGGAATGTCTTGTCGACGTTCACTTCCATGATAAGGGCTTCGATGTAGACCATGGGGCGTGGAATATCAAGTTCCATAATCACTTCTTCAAGGATCTTGTAATCGTCCCTTCCCGCCGTGATAACAAGGGTATTCGTCGCCTTGTCGGGAACGACCTTCACTTCCTTCGACAATACGGGAGAGGATTCTTTCTGCGGTTTCTTGGCATCCTTGTCAGCCGTGGGGATATCCATGAGGACCTGCGTCAGCTCCTCGGCATCGGCGTTCTTGAGATGGAAGACCCGTATCTTCGCTTCCCCCCGGGGCACTTCCTTGTCGAGGAGGGCGATGATGGCCCTGATCCGCGTCGTATCGTTTTCACTGGCCAGTGTAATGAGCGTATTGGTCCGTTCATCGGGGACGATCTTGATGGGGGTCTGGACACCTCCCTTCTTGTCGCCTCCCGTCTGCTGGAATATCAGTCCCAGCGACTTTCCTATCTCCACGGCATCGGCATACTGCAGGGGAATGACGGCGATCTGCTCCTCGATTCCCTCCGCATCGAGGGCCGCTATGATTTTAAGGAGCCGATTGATGTTGGAAAGGACATCGGTGATGACCAGCATCCCCGTGGGGGAATAGGAAAGGATCACGCTCGCCTTCGACATTAGCGGTGTGAGCACCTTTCTCATTTCCTCGGGATTGGCGTACTGCAGCGAAACGATCTGGGTGACGACTTTGTCTTCCGGACTGACGGCCTCACTGCGGAGAAGCGTTTCAATATTTTTCTCCTTGGCGGAACGGTAGGGAATGATCTTGATAATGTCCCCTGCCGGAACGGCAGCAAAATCATTCACCTCGAGCACCGATTCGAAGACTTTATAGGCTTCGTCAACGGATATTTTCCGGGGTGACACAATGGTAACGGTTCCCTTCACGTTTCTGTCCACAACGAAGTTCTTCCCCGTCAACTCGCTGATGAATTTTACGAAAACCCTGATATCGACGTCTTCAAAGTCGATGGTGACGAAGCGGGAATCTTCGGACACCGTAGCGGTCTGTTTTACCGCGGTCTTCGGAGCGGCCTGCTCCGAGCTTGCGGCGGTACCGTTCTGACGGGCCGCTACGGGGTTCCTCAGGGTGTTCTGAGTATTCCGGGCCGCCCGGCCCTTTCCTTCCGGGCGCATCGAGGCCCCTCTCTTCTTGATATCGACCTGCTGACCATCCGATGTCGTCACGGGGTCATCCTCTCCCGTAACCCGGGCGGAGAAACCGGCTTCAGCAACAAGAAACGTCAGCATTATTATGGTGATACCCCATACCATCACATGTCGTGTCAGTGGTGTTTTCATATTTATTGTGTCTTATCCTCCCCGTTTGTATAAAACATTTCCTTATATTCAGCCGACTCACAAAGGGTAGCCAGATCGGCGTCACGTTCCGCCCACTTCAGTATCTTCTCGTCCAGGTGCCAGGCTTTCCGCAACGACTCGAGCGCTTCCTTCGTATTTCCCGACTGGGCATGGAGACAGGCCATGTTATATAGAGGATCGACATAGCCCCCGTCTATCCGAATCGCTCCTTCGAAAAGCGAGCGCGCCTTTGTACCCGCCCCCTGATTCAGGCGTATTACACCGAGATTATTCAGGGCGAACACGTAGGCGGGGTCCCGTGCCAGAATATTTTCATAGACCCGCTCCGCCCCGGCAGTATCTCCTCTCCGCTGCAACGTAACCGCTTTCTGATAGAGTTCTTCAAGTGCCGGTAGCGATGTTGCGGATTCCGCTGTTTTTTCTTTCACCACCGGCGGTACCTCCCGCCCCCCACTCTCGGGTGCGGCGGCTACTTCCTCGTAATGAAAGTCTTTCTTTTCTGTCCCCGTGAAGTGGTTATATCCTAATAGCGACAAAAAGGCAAAGACAAGGACCGCAAAAAGGGTGCAGAGCGCCGTCCGAAACCCGAACGTCCCCTTTCGCGCATGCCCTTTCGCAGGCGGCAGCGCCGGTTCGTAATGCCGGTAACCGGCGTCTTTCTCCCGTTGTGCCTTTCGCAAGGCATCGTGAATATAACTCATGACTTTCCCGTAAAAGGAATGTTCCGTCCCCGTGACGGGACATTCATCTCGATAGTTTTATGACGGCCCGGCGTTTTCTCCCTTCATGCCCCCGGGTATCCCCTCCCAGTCGCCCCGGCATCAGAACACCCGCAGGTAGACCGTCCCCAGCAGCATCAATATTGCACAACCAAGTAATGCCAGAAGGAATGTCAGCCTGCCCGTAAGCCCCTCCTGTACACCAGGGGAAGCCACGTATCCGGCGCCGATATCGCGGGCCGCATCCCTGATGGCCCTCCGGTCGATCGTCCTTGTTTCCTTCGTATAGGCAATCAGAAGCGCCCTGTCGCATATCGCGTTAATTCGACGTGGTATCCCTCCAGAGCACTCATGCACCATCCTGAGGGCCCCGGGAAGGAATTGTACCTTTCCGTCCTCGTTGCCGGCCACGGCAAGCCGGTGCTCGATATAGGCTTCGACCTGCTCCCGGGTCAGGGGCTCGAGATGGTACCGGACGGTAATCCGCTCATTGAGCTGGCGCAGCGAAGGTGATCTCAGGACATCTTCGAGTTCCGGCTGGCCGAGCAGGACGATCTGGATCAGTTTTTCACGCTCCGTTTCCAGGTTCGAGAGCATCCGTACCTGCTCGAGGACGCTTCGCGAGAGATTCTGGGCTTCATCGATAAGAAGGACGCTGTTCCTTCCGTTCCCGAAATTCTTCAGGAGAAACTGATTGAGAAGGTCCACGTATCGTTTTTTCGTGGCCCTCCCTCTTCCCGGCTTGATCTCGTATTCCTGGATAATGGTCCTCAGCAATTCCGTATCGGAAATGGCCGAGTTGAATACCAGGGCGCTGTCCACCGAATCATCGAGAGATGAAAGAAAGGTCCGGCAGAGCGTCGTCTTGCCCGTACCGATTCCTCCCGTAATGACGATAAAACCTTTTTTTTCGTTCACGCCGTAAAGGAGATAATTGAGCGCTTCACTGTGCTGCGGACTCAAAAAGAGATAGAGAGGATCCGGCGTCAGGTTAAAGGGATTTTCCTTTAAACCGAAATAGGACGTATACATAGTTACTGCATCGAATCGCCGGTTACGGCATGCATGTGGTTTTCCATAAGGCCGCCCCGAAAGACGCCACAGCGGATGCCGGCGGCCCGGATGAATTTACTCGAAGACATATCGCAACGTTTCCTCCTGTCCCCTCCGTTTGATGTTGAGCTGGATTTCGGAACCGCTTTTCAATTCCTGGTAGAGCGTCAGCATGTCCTCGGCACTCCCGATGGGCTGATTGTTGACGCCCTGGATGACGTCACCGTTCTTCATCCCCATTTTTGAAAAGATACTCCCCGATTTTATCCTGCTCACCATGAATCCGTCGGGTTTTCCCTGCGTAAAATAGGGGCGAATACGAACCTCCGTCATCATCTTGTTCATATCCTGGAGGGCGTCGTCTATCTCTTCCTTGCTGACGGTGATCGATGTCCCGTCCGATGGAGCCGGCGGCGCCGAGGCATCCTTCTTGGCGACGATCTTTTCCTCCATCAGCAATACTTCATCCCGGTTGTCGACCTCTATCACCACCATGCCTCGCCTGATCTCCTTGATGGTGGCCCTGTCGACGGTATCTCCCACCCTGTAGAGATCCTGTTTCCGTTTCTCCTTTTCTTCGATGACGGCATAGCCGTTGCTGCCGTCACCGGCGACGGTACCGAGGAGCACCAGCTTCAGCTCCGTCTGCTTCAGTTCCTCAATATTGATTTCCGCTATCTCGGCATCTTTCTGCGCCGAACCCAAGAGGTTTCTTTCGGACACGACACGATACTCCTGGAGCGGTATTTTTTGCTTCGTTTTCCTCTTGACCGATTCTTCGACGGCAACGCCTCCCGTCACCCTGTCGGCGAACCCTCCCCCCATGACTTTATAGAAGATGTCCACCGACAGATAGGAAATGACGGTGATAAAAACAAGAATAATGATCGGTCTGTAGCTGGCACGCATATCCTTATTTCAACCTCGGGCTCGGTTTTTCCAGTGTTCCGCCAAGATACACCGAAATCTGTCTGTTGAGTGCAGGAACGTTTATTTTTCCGCGCAGCGAGAGCATGCTCCTGGGCAGTGGATCACGAAGCATGATTTTACCGTTCAGGGTGCCGTTGATCTGTGAACCCGTAAAGGCAAGCGTTTCGATGGTGACGGTCCTGTTCTTGATCGTCATGTCCGATTCGACCGTCTTGAAATCGACGGCGCTGAAACCGAACAGGTCCGCCGAAAGCGACAGGGAACCGTCGCGGAGGTGCAGGTTCATCGTCCCCTCGCCTTCCAGTGGTGTTCCCTTCACGCCACGGTAGTTGATGTCCCCCGACAGTGTTCCCTCGATCCGCTGCCCAAGAGTTTCATTGAGCGATGAGTACCTTCCCATATCGAGCGCATCCAGGTTCGCAGTGACCTCATAGGGTCCGTCGGCCCGGTTTCCCTCAGGCAGCACAATACGGGCGGTGATGTTTCCGCCGTATGCCCGTGCACGTGCATTCAGCACTATCGAATTGCGAAAAAGGCTGCCCATGGAAGGGCGGACGGTAATCTTTTCGGCTTCAAAAACCGGAGACGCCCCCTCTTTCTCGGCGACGGCAAGATCGCTCAGCATCATGCCGGGTGGAAGCACCAGTACTGCCGATCCGACCTCGACGGCCATACCCGGCAGGGCTCCGGCCATATGCGCCCTGACATACCGCTCCACATACCCGGCAGGAAAGAGCAGATAAAGAAAAAGTGCCGTCACCAGGACTCCATAGAGAATGTACGCCGTCCATTTCCGTGTGTTCATAACATCAGGCCTGGTAGGTAATAAAATGAATCAGTGCGGTTAAATAACTCGTATTTCCTTTTCCCTGTTTTATGGATATCCTTTTTATCATCACCAGATATTTTTCCGATTCCACGAGATAGAGGTACTCCACAAGCTGTTCCAGCGTCATGTCTTCAAGTTTCATCTCCACGGACGATTCCTTGTAGGGTCCCGTGTCGGTTGACGTGGAGGGTTTCATGTATTTGATATTTGCCTTGACTCCCGCTTCTCCCGCCTTTTTCTCGAGAAAGGAGAAGAGGGTAAAATCCTTCGGCCGGGATGCAAGGAGGCTCCCCATGTCTCCCGAATCGGACTGGAGCATCCGGTACTCGGCGCCCAAAAGGCGAATTTCCTGGAGGGCCCGTTCATTGACCAGCACGGCGCGCCTCGTGTTCTCCTTTGCCTCCATAAGGGGCGCAACGACGAACTGTACCAGGATGAAGGCCGCCACGAAGACGATGCCTCCGAAAAGATAATATTTTTCCCGTCGGGTAAGCGTGTAGTTTATCCAGCGTGGCATCATAGGTAACAGTCTCCGTCTTTCATGATTCCCCTGAGGGCCTTTTATCCTTTCTTCAGTTCCATTTTCAAATCAAAACCGACCCGGCTCTCCTGTTTGACCAGTTTCGCCGAGCTTATGGCAATATTCGTGAAATAGCTTGATTCGGCGAGGCTGTTCTTGATGCTGTCAACGGTATTGAAATTGTCGGTCTCTCCGTTTATCTCTATCGATTTCCCGTCGAAGGTGAAACTGGTGATAAGGAAATCGGTCCCCTTCGGGACAGCCCGTGAAATATCCTGAAGCATGTCGAGCACCGTCAACCCCGTGCCGACGACACTCCCCCCCATGGAGGATTTTCGTGCCTCGTCGATCTTCACACGAAGCTGGTGAACGGGATCGATGATTCTGGTCACATCGGGAGCGGCTTCCCTGAATTCGGAAAGGATCTCGGCCTTTAATGCGTCCACGGTTACCTTGTCGCAATGGTAGTCAATATAAAAATTCGCTCCCCAGAGACAGAGGATTGCGATAATGAATACCGCCGCCCACCGGAATTCCTTTTTGAATTTCTCATACTTGTGCCGCGGTTCAAATTCACCTGTCCCGAAATTGAACCCCGCACCTTTTCGCGACTCCCGCGTCGCCAGGGCAAGGGCCTGATTCATCAGCAGAGGATTCCACCCTTCGCCACCCTGGACGTTTTCAGCCATTCTGAGGTCCGCTCTTTCCACGGGAACATCGAAAAAGCGCGTCAATTCATCCTGAAAGATGGCCGACAGCGCCCCGCCTCCCGTAAGAGCAATTCCCGTCAGGTCTTCCTCGAGTTCACCCCTCATCCTAAGGAATGTGAGCATGTTCCTCAACTGGTCGAAGAATTTCCCACACTCTGCCCGGACTTCACTTTCGGCACCTTCAATCTCATTTCGGCACTTCCGTGTTTCGGCGTCGTCGACGTCGATCGTCAGGGCCCGCGCCACCGCCTCCGTCAGCATAGCGCCGCCGAAGGCGAAGCTGCGGATCTGCCTGATTCGTCCCTTCGAGTAGAGAACCGCTCCCGTCGCTGCCGCACCGATATCGAGAAGCAGCGTCGTACCTTCGGTATCGCCGGCCTCGATAAGGCGAAGGACCACGGAAACCGGATCTATCTCGATTATGGCGGCCTCTGCATGCTGTGCTTCGAGACAGTGCACGCGTCGTTCCACTACATCCTTCGGCACGGCGGCAGCGAGGATATCCGAGTCCCCATGCTGATCGCGGATCACTGAATCGACCAGCATGTCGTCAATGGGAAAGGGAAGCAACTGCTCCATCTCGTAAGTAAGTGTCTGCTCTATCTTCTTCCTGTCCGTAAAAGGAAGCCGCACGCTCCGGAAGGAGAATTCTCCCGCCGGGAGGGAGGTGATATAGATCCCGCTCCGCAATTGCTCATGTGCAAAGACGGCAGCGAGTGCATTTTCCATGCCTCCTGCTTCCGCGATGTCAACATGAACGGAACCGGTAATCTGATACCCTTTGAATCCCGTTGTAACCTGGACTGCCTTTATACCTGCCGA
Source organism: uncultured Syntrophaceae bacterium (assembly GCA_964441165.1). Classification (GTDB taxonomy): domain Bacteria; phylum Desulfobacterota; class Syntrophia; order Syntrophales; family UBA2210; genus CAYTUH01. Next base: position 3,879 of record CAYTUH010000022.1, on the reverse strand, counting down.
CCCGATATCGAGACCAAGAATTTTTTCAGGCATTACTCCACCTTCCAGGACAGCATCGTCATCGTCTTTTTTGTTCTGTCTCTTTCGACGACACCGACCAGGGTCTTTCTCATTTCATTCAGGAAGCCTGTCGAGGTAATCCTGAAAAATTTACTCTCCGTCGAGATGATATTCTCATCAATCGCTATTCCCGCCATACCTGTGACGTTCTTATACCATGTTGTTCGTGAAAGGTCATTGTCTTTATCTTTTCGATATTCATCCATATCCCCGGCCATCTCCTCGGTAATTTCTCCTTCCAGCGCTTGCAGGATCAGGACCGGAGCCGTGTTGATATTGATCTTCCCGTCGCCATGGACACTCAGGTACCGGGCGATGCCGGGGGTCTCCCCGTCACCGTAATAGAGTGCCTCCGTGATCCCCTTTATCATCAAAAGTTCGTCGATACAATCCAAAGGCCCGTTCTTGCATGGATAGGACGCTTCGAGGGTCTCGTAATACATGTTTTCGGCACCGAACCCCGTCACTTCGTTATCCTCGTCAATCCAGTCCTTTATGGCATCGACGATATCGCCCGCTTCCTGCTCCGAAAGATCGAAGGCGGGAAGCATCAGCAATCTGAGCAGCACCCCTTCAACGGGCGCGTTGTATTCACTCTGATTCACCAGTTTATTGATGGGAATCTTTCCCGATTCATCGTCGATCTCCAGACGAAAGGAACCGCTGTCAAAAAGCACCGCTGACGCAGCCGAAAGAGGAATCGCCTGTGCCCAGTCCTCGGTAAGGCTGTCGTAACTGTTCGTATCTTCGCGCAGAAAGGCCTTGGCACCGTTGAAGCCCGATTTGGCGATGTAGAGGAGGATGATACTGTCACTCAGGTTTGATGCTTCGTACAATTCAGACCGAGAGTCACGGTTGAACTGGATCGTCACCGCCACGACGAGACTTATTATCAGGATAACCATGATGAGGGCGACGCCGCGGTCGTTCGACAGAATGCCTTTCATTGCTCCCCCCCCGCCAAAGGTAAGAAGACCCGCGTCATGAAGAGGAAGGGATTCTCCCTGTTATCGGGATTGGCAAAGGCCAGCCTGATTCGTACCACCACCGGCGCCCGGTCTTTGAGTCTCTCCGTGTCAGACCGGGAATCCCATTCATCGAGTTCCTCCCCCTTGTCGTCATAAAAGGTATACTCCAGCGATTGAAGTCTGTCACAGACAACATACCCGCCTTCCCGTTCCACTTCTCCCTCGAAGTCGCCGCGAAAGAGTTCATCCTTTCTGAAGAGCCCGTAATTCCCGTCGTCGAATTCCCTGACGTAGAAGCTGATGAGTGCGATACCCGAAGGGCTTCCCTCCTCAAAGCTGAGGTGTGACGATGAAAGGACCGTGAGATCGGTAAACTCCTCCGCCGTATCCTCGCTGGGTTCCGAGAAAAAGATGAAGTTCCCGTTATATCGATAGGCCGATGCCAGGTCTTCGGACATCCGCTTCATGGCGGTCCGTGCCATGCCGTAGACATCCCCGCGATACTCCGAATCCTTGACGATCCGCAGCGTCCCCGTATAGGCGGCATAGACCGTCGTCAGTACCGTCGTGAGAATCACGATGGCAATCAGGATTTCGAGCAGGGTAAAGCCCCCTTGCTTCGGTGTGCTCATGAGGACCCTTTCTTTACCGTCAAATGTCCCGTCGGCCTTGTGCCCGTCACAGGTTGAGAAAGCGATACAAAACGAGCCGATACTCGTTATTGGAGGCCATGGTATTGTTCATCACCGTCACTTCTATCCTCTTGAGGAATTCAAACCCCGTGTCGCTGATATCGATACGCCACTCGTAGTCGGGATAATCATCACCGAAATCACCGCTTCCGGCGGAAATTGCTTCGGTATCAAGGGCTTCGGTCTCCGCCATTTTACTCTGCGCGAGGAGAGGCGCCGTCGTATGAAACCGTGAGATACCCGTCATGGAGACGCTCTGAGACTGAGACTGGAAAACCGCCACCAGGGCAATGGCAAGCATGGCCATGGCAAGCATGACTTCAAGAAGGGTAAAACCGTTTTTATCAGTCACTCCTGTCCTCCAATGAAGGCCGGCGGGGAAAGCCCCGTTCTTCGGGCATCGGGCAGAAATTTCGGGTACACCCGCAAATGTTCAGCTTTTCTAACATGATGCATGACCTTTTTCAACATATCTTTGCCGGTTTCATCCCGCCCCGACGCGGCGGATCTCCCTGAAGCGGCACAACGCGCACCCGGCGGGGGCTCCTTCCCGTCGCTCGGCGGAATTCCGGTGTCGCTCAGGACTTCCTTTTCGATTTTGTGTCCGTCCGCTTCTTCGGCGTCTTCACGTCATCGCCATTACCGACATCAAAGGTTTCGACGTTGTACTTTTTCCTCAGCCGGTCGCGCGCTCGTTCCATTCCCTCTTTTCTGACGGTCGATTCCAGCTGCGCCCGTATGCGCCCCTTCGCACCGTTCAGGTCCACCGTCCCCTCTTCCGTCCTGTCTTCAACGGTAATGATGTGAAATCCTCTGCCTGTTTTCACCGGCGTGCTTATCTCACCCACCTTCAATCCGAAGGCAGCCTCTGAAAAGGGCGCGGCCATCTTGTCCCGGGACAGGTAGCCGAGATCGCCACCTTTTTTCCTGGTTTCCCTGTCATCGGAGTACCTGGCGGCAAGTGCGGAAAAGTTCCCGCCCCGCTCCAGTTCCTTTTTAATCCTTTCAGCCTTCGCCCTGGCTTCGGCCACCTCTTTTTCCCCGGCATCGGCACTGACCGCAATCAGGATATGCCGCGCCTTGACCCTGGCAGGTTTTTGAAACTCGGCGGGATGTTCGTCATAGTATTTCCTGATGTCTTCATCGGTAACCCTGGACAAGCCGGAATCCTGACGTTTCAGGTATTCCCGTGCAAGTAGATTGTCCACCTGATCTTCGATGAGTGTTTGCACGGTCTCTTCCCGGTCGATTTTCAGGGCCCGGGCCTCCATTGCAAACACTTTTAAATCCACCAGTTTTTGGAGAAGCATCTGCCTGCCCTGTATACCGGTCATGCGTTTTTGTATATGCGGCGGAGCGGAGGCGATTCGTTTTTCGATATCCGCCTCCGTAATCACCTCGGTGCCTACTTTCGCAAGGATTTTGGAATCGCCCGATTTTTTCACCACCTCAGCCGCTCCGGTTACCGTCACGGCGACAAAGACCCCGAAGATCGCAAAGAACGTCATGCAGGAGAGTATCCCCTTTTTCATCGCACCCACCTCCCTCAGGTTTATCGTGCCGTCAGTATTACCCTTTTTATGGGATTTTTAAAAGATTTTTCCATTTCCGACGATTCCTGACCGGCGATGCGAATTCGTGTTTGATTTTTTGTCTATCCGTGATAATACCTTGATTGCACGACAAAAATATCTGCGAGTTGTCATGAAACGCTGCCCCGCCATAATCAGGATACTTCTTACGGGTCTTTCCACAGCCCAGATAATCGCCACCCTTCACGTCCATCTCTCCAACGCGAAGCTTTTCCGGACGCTGGATTCACTTTCGGGACAGGGATACCTCATCGTTCCGAACGAAGGAGTCATGACCCGTCTCCTGGATCTCGACACGGCCTTCTTCGGGGCCTTTTTCTATACGCTGACGCTGGGAGCGGGAATAACCCTTTTTTCCCTCGCGGCCGCATGGATCTGGGATCGCATGCTGCTCCGAAGGAGATCGGCACTGGCGCCGGGAGGCCTCCTCTGGGCGGCAGTGTTGATTGCGTTGAATGCAAAAGGATTTTCACCGATCATTACCTCCTATTTCGTTCTCATACCGGCAGTCGTGTTCATTGCCGCCCTCCGGTGGATGCCGTCACGGGAAAGGGGCACGTCTCCAGC
>CAYTUH010000021.1:14423-14748 GCA_964441165.1 uncultured Syntrophaceae bacterium | reverse complement strand
GGATGTTACTTCCGGGTCTATAGGAAGCTTTGAATGTACCGTGCCGGACATGAGCTTCCCGCGGGCGTACAACGCCGAGCTGGCCGCGGAAATCAGGAAAACACTCGGCATACCCGTCATGGTGGCGGGAAGAATCAATCACCCCTCCATTGGCGAAGATATCCTGCGACAGGGCAAGGCAGACTTTATCGACTTCGGCCGCCTGTCGATTGCCGACCCCGATTTTCCCCGGAAAGTCCTCAAGGGAGAGTCCGATGCCATCGTCCCCTGTCTTGCGTGTCTCAGGTGCATCGAGAGCTTCAGAAAAATCGAAGGACTGACCTGT
>CAYTUH010000021.1:10487-14386 GCA_964441165.1 uncultured Syntrophaceae bacterium | reverse complement strand
ACGTATTGGTGGTGGGCGGAGGACCAGCCGGCATGGCTGCCGCTGCCGCTGCCGCCGCCCGCGGACATCGGGTGACGCTCTGGGAAAAGAAAAAGGATCTGGGCGGGCAGCTCAATCTGGCTGTGGCACCCCCCTTCAAGGAAGAATTATCGAACCTCCTCTCCTATCTGAAACAATCGCTGGAACGTTTCGGTGTGACCGTCTGTCTTAACAAGGAAGCAAGAAGGGAAGATATTGATGCATTCGGAGCCGATGCAGTTGTCGTGGCGTCAGGAGCGGTTTCATCGGATCTACACATACCGGGGAATGAGTCGAATGACGTTGTCGACGCCTGGGATATTTTTTCAGGCGCTGTCGTGCCAGGGAAGCAGGTAGTGATCATCGGAGGCGGAATCGTGGGGTGTGAGCTTGCCGAAATGCTGGCCCGGAAAGGCTCTCGCGTCTCCGTAGTGGAAATGCTCCCGGAAGTGGCAGCCGATACGCTGGAAGTGCTGAAACGGCCGTTAATGAACCGAATGGGCGGACTGAATATCGATATCCATACCGATTCCATAGCCAAGGAAATCAACGACAGAGGGGTCGTCATCTCCGACGGAGCGGGAACGCGCCGTCAACTGGACGCGAATCAGATCATAATCGCTGTGGGAAGCGTGAGCGACAGAAAACTGGTGGACTCCCTGAAGGGAGTGGATTTTGAAGTGTACGACGCGGGGGACTGCCGTAGCCCGCGGAGACTCCTGGAAGCGGTTCATGAAGGGAGTGAGATCGGAAGAAAAATGTAACAGTTGGTAAAGATAGAATAATTTGAACTGATAGAGAACAGACCTCTGGAGGAATGCATGAGTATTGATGAGAAGGTTGTCAAAAAGATTGAGAACAGAAAGAGGATATGGGAAAATGATGTCCTCGCTCGTGCTCTTCAAAGATTTAAAGTAGATGAAAGCCCCAACAGTTATTTTTCACCACTCGATATTCCAGATCATGATTTCATCGACGACGTAGGATTTCCGGGCGATTACCCCTACACGGGAGGAATATATCCCTGCATGGCGCCTGACAGAATCCCCTTGAAAGGAGGCGGAAGCGAACTTGCCTCGGGAAAGGGACTTACCAGGGCCGGCGGGTATCGCGGGTACGGACTGGCCGAGGATATGCGGGACTATTACGACAATCTCGCAAAGACGGGTTCCATGGCGGGACCGAATCTGGCCTTTGATCTGCCCACACAGCTCGGGTACGATTCGGATCATCCCCGGGCACGGGGCGAAGTGGGGATGACAGGCGTCGCGATCGATACGCTGAAGGACTTTGAAATACTCTATGAAGCGTTCACGGGTGCACGGGACCTGGATCGGATCGCATCGAACTGGACCATCAACGCGCCCTGCAATATTATTCTCGCAATGTATATTGCCTTGGCCGAGCAGAGAGGCGTTTCCCTCGACAAGCTGCGCGGTACCCCTCAGAATGATATTCTCAAAGAATATGTCGCACGCGGTTGTTACATCTTTCCTATCCCCCATGCCATGAGGATGGTCCGTGATACGATCACTTACTGTACGGAGCATGTCCCGCGCCTGAACGTGATCAGCATCTGCGGGTCCCATATGCGCGAAGCCGGTGCCACGGCGGAGCAGGATCTGGCTTTTGTGTTGGCCAACGGTATCGAATACGTGACGCTGGGCACGAAGGCCGGCCTTGACGTGGACAGTTTCGCATCTCGTTTCACCTGGCTGGGCTTCGGCGGAAGTATGGACTTCTTCAAGGAAATCGCCACCAGCAGGGCATCCCGGCGAATGTGGGCCCGGATCATGAAAGAGAAGTTCGGTGCGAAGAAAGAACAGAGCCTGCTGATGAGGAGTCACATGTGGGCGCGTTCCGGTGAGATCAGCACGACTCGCCAGCGGCCCATCAACAACCTGTGCCGGTCCATCATCGGCGGCATCGCCTCGGTATTTTCGGGTGGAGCGCCTCAGCCGGGCATGGGATATCCCTTTGACGAACCTCTGGGATTGGGCCACAGTTTCGAAGCCTGGCAACTTCATACCGATGCCGCCCGGATCATAGAATATGAGGCCCGGCTCAGTGAGGTCGCCGATCCTCTCGCAGGATCCTATTATGTGGAAGCCTTAACGGACCAGGTTGAGAAAGATGCCCAGGACATTCTCGACAAGATCGAAACGATGGGCGGTTCCATACGAGCCATAGAAAATAATTTCATGCAACAGGAGATCGCCCGAAGCGCCTATGAATTTCAGCGGCAGGTGGAGAAGCGCGAACGTCTGGTCGTCGGGGTCAATTGTTTCAACGATGATGATGAGATTGACGTCATGCCGCCACGGAAGCTCCCGCACCCCTATGATGAGGCGAAGAGGGCCAGTGCCGAACGGCGGCAGATCGAGAAATTGTCGGAGGTCAAGAAGAAGCGGGACAATGAGGGCGTGAAAAAGGCCCTCGGCAGGATTCGCGAGGCGGCCGCCGAGAAAGATGAAAATATTATCCCCTCTCTTGTGGAGGCGGTCAGGCTCTATGCCTCTGTCGGAGAAATAATCGGAGAATTGAAAGATCTGTGGGGCGAATACAGACCCTCGTTCCGGTTCTAACCATAGATGGAGTGATGAGATGAAAAAAGAAGATCTGAGTGCGTATTATACCGGGAGTTATCCTGAAATAAAAAAGTGCTACACCCCCGGCGATGTGGAAGATGGAAGTTACGAGAGGGACAGCGGAAATCCGGGAGAATATCCCTTTCTGCGGGGACCTTTCAAAGAAGGATATTCCGGGCGCCCCTGGCGAACACTGCAGTATGCCGGCTACGGTAAGGGAGAGGACACGAATGCCCGCTGGAAATTTCTCCTCTCGAAGGGACAGCGGGGATTGAACCTGGCCTTTGATCTGCCCACACAGCTCGGATATGATTCCGATGATCAGCGGGCACGCGGTGAAGTAGGCAAAACCGGTGTTGCCATTGATTCGCTGGCGGACATGGAAACGCTCTACGAAGGGATCGATATCGGGCAGGTGTCGAGTTCCTATACGATCAATGCGACGTCCAGTATTATCCTTGCGATGTATCTGGCCCTGGCCGACAAACGGGGCATCCCCTACGAGAAATTGTCGGGAACCCTGCAGAATGACATCCTGAAGGAATTTACGGCGAGGGGCCTTTATATCTATCCCCCCAAGGCGTCCGTGAAAATGAACGTCGATGTCATCGAATACTGTACAAAATACATTCCCCGGATGAATCCGGTGAACATCGGCTGCCACATGATGGGCGCGGGGGCATCGCAGATCCAGACATGGGCACTGATGCTGCTTACGGCCATGTTTTATGTGAAGGAAACGATGCAGAGAGGATTGGAGGTCGATCAGATACTCCCCAAAATTACCTTTCTGACAAACGTTGACATGAAATTCTTCACCAGCATCGCCTGCCATCGCGCCGCCCGCAGGTTGTGGGCGAGAATATGCAAAGAGACCTTCAATGCCGAGTCCGACGCTTCCATGCGGTTGCGAATGGGCACCGGTGTCCATGCCCTCGACCTGGTGGACAAGCAGCCCCTCAACAATATTGCACGAATAACCATCATGGCCCTTGCCGCCGCGCTTACGGGGACTCAATCAATGCACCTCGCCTCCTATGATGAAGCCTATGCCATACCAAGCGAGGAGGCGACACGTATTTCTCTCATGATCCAGCATATTCTGATCAACGGGACCGATATATGCAGAACCGATGATCCCTTGGGCGGTTCCTACGCCGTTGAAGGCATGACCAACGACATGGAAGCGGCAATCCGCCAGGTGATGCGCGATATCGAGAACCAGGGAGGAATCGTCAATCTGATTGAAAAGGGTGTTATTCAGAAGCAGCTGGCCCTGCAGTCCTATGAACA
>CAYTUH010000021.1:0-10477 GCA_964441165.1 uncultured Syntrophaceae bacterium | reverse complement strand
TTGAAACGGGGGACCGGAAGGTAATCGGCGTGAACACCTACGTCATCGATGAGGACAGGAAAAAATATGAACGAGATATGTTCACGCTGGATCCCGAAGTGGAGCGAAATCAGATCGAGCGACTGCAGGCCGTGAGGAATAATCGCAATGCTCAGGAGGTTCGGGAAAGCTTGGAGAAATTGAAGGCCGCCGCGTCGAGAGACGAGAATCTCATTCCCTCCCTGATAGAAGCAATCAAGAATTACTGTACCATCGGGGAGATAAGCTACGCATTGAAGGAAGTCTACGGCCTGTACCACGGGAGCAATATCGTACCCACGCACAGGGAGAAATGGAATGAACAAGGAACAGGAATCGTTATTTACGGAAAAGTATCCGGCTTCGTCCTCAGCGGAAGTCCACGGGTCCCTTGCAAAGGCGCTTTTTGAAGAGGGTGGGGAAGATACCCTTCCCCTCATCTCGTCGATTTTCTGGAGATTGGGCCGAGCCCAGGGCGTCAAGATGAAGAAGAAGCTCGACTGTGATGATTTCAGATCGGCGGTAGGCGGTCTCTTCGGCCCCGCCTTGAAGGCACAGCCGCCCAGGGCTCAGTTCGTCGAACTGACGGACGACCGGCTCGTCATCAGGTCTTTTACCTGCAGACTGGGGCTTTTCGGTGCGGGAAAGAAATTGTGCGAGGCGGTCATGGAAATCGACAGGGCGATCGTCAGCGAAATAGTGGGGGGTGATGTGGACATGAAGATCGAAAAGTCCTTCGCCGCCGGAGACGATTGCTGCCTTATCGAGTTCAGGAAGCTCGACGGTAATGGTGAATGAGCGAAATCCCCTCCGGCAGGCGAGGCCCATGAGAATGGTGTCATCAAAAGGGATGGAATGAACGTGCAGTGGTGAAAGAATTACATATCAGTACGGGTATGGAAAATATCGAGGAAGCAAGACGCTAAGAATGTAACGAGGTGACAGGCAATGACTGAAAAAAGAAAAATAAGGGTACTGATTGCAAAACCTGGATTGGACGGACATGACAGAGGAGCAAAAGTGGTGGTCTATGCCCTCCGCGAGGCTGGCATGGAGGTGATTTACACCGGACTGCATCAGACGGCGGAAGAAATCGCCAATACGGCATTGCAGGAAGACGTTGACTGTATCGGCCTGAGTGTCCTTTCCGGCGCACATCTCTTTCTATGCGAGGAGTTGACGAAGAAGATGAAGGAACTGGAAATTGCTGATGTGCCCGTAATCATAGGAGGAATCATTCCGGAAAAAGATGTTGAACGGCTGAAGGAAATCGGGATCAAAGGCGTTTTCGGCAGTGGTACCTCGCTGGAAACGATCAAGAATTTTGTGGAGAAAATAACCTTAGAAAGAACTGAAGCAGGTGCATGAAAATGAAGGATTTTTATACGACATTCAGTAGTTATGTGGCGGACGAGCGTATTCAGAGCAAGCAGGCGGTATTTTTCAAGGATCAGGTTTCAACCTATGGCGACCTGATGAAGGAGGCCGATGGTGTCGCGGCGGCGCTGACCTGGTACGGGGTCAAAAAAGGCGACGGTGTGGCGATCTACATGCAGAACTGTACCCAGGTACTCTCGATATTCCTGGGTATCGTAAAATGCGGCGCCATCGTCATGCCGATGAACTCCGTCCTGACGGAATACGAAATCAAGCCGCAGTTCGAACTGGCAAAGCCCAAATGCATATTCATTTCAGAGGATCGCAAGCCCGTAATCGAGAAAATCAGAGGCATACTGTCCGAGTTGGAGCAGGTGATCGTCATGGCCGGTGAATCGAGCGACGGCTACGTCTCCTATGATGAATTCATGAGCCATTCCGGCGATGCTGAAGCGCCCGCCGTTGAGATGGATGCCGATGATGTTACGCTGGTCCTCTTTACCACGGGAACAACGGGAAAGCCCAAAGGCGTCATGCTGACCCACCGTAACCTGCTTTCCGTCGCAATCGGACAACGCAGTCGTTACGCCCCCCTCGGAGAGATGGTGACACTGTGTCCCGTTCCCCTTTCCCATATCTTCGGACTCAACACGGTCTCATTTGCTTCGCTGTTGCGAAACTGGCCCGTGGTTTTGATGGAGCAGTACGAGTTGCATGCAACGGCAAAAATCATTGAACAGTACAAAGTGTCCTATCTGTCAACGGTTCCCCTCATTGTAAAAAATCTTACGGAAGTAGCCGATCAATACGACATGAGCTCGCTGAGGATCGTCCTCGCCGGTGCAGCGCCGGTGTCAGCGGAGCTCTATCACAGTGCCGAGAAAAATTTCAATCTGATCATGGGTGAAGCCTGGGGACTCACCGAAGGAACGGGATGTGCAACCTCGACGCCTTACGGGATACGCAAGATAGGGTCCTGCGGCCCCGCCTTCGACGATATCGGTCTTGAGCTGGGGATCGTCAATGAAGAAGGTACGTTCCTGCCCCCCGGTGAAACCGGTGAACTGGTCATGAAGGGATCCCTGGTCATGAAGGGCTATCTGAACAATCCCGAAGCGACGGACGAAGCGATCAAGGACGGGTGGCTGCACACCGGTGACATCGCCCGGATGGATGAGGAAGGGTACGTCTATATCGTGGACCGGATGAAGGATGTCATCATTCGCGGCGGATACAATATTTTTCCAGCTGAAGTCGAGGCGGCGATTTACGAATATGAGGGCGTATCGGAAGTGGCCGTGTACGGCGTGAAGGATGCACGAAAGGGAGAAACGGTGGCGGCCACGGTGAAGATCAAGGAAGGCTTCGATATTTCTCCCGACGATATCATCCAGCACTGCATCGAGCGGCTGGCGCGGTACAAGGTTCCCAAATACGCTGAGGTTACCCGCGATCCCTTGCCGAGGACGTCGAATAACAAAATACTGCGGCGGGTTCTCCGGGACGATATGGAAAAAGAGATATAGGATTCTCCTTTAAAATATTGGGCTTAAGGACTCTGTCATACTCAATTGTCCAACGGTGGGCATGCGAGGACAGAGGGTTTGTTGGGAAAAACAAATAGAAGGGAGATGGTACTTATGAAGAGTGCAAGGTATGGAAAGCTTTCGATCCTTGGTATGGTGATATTGGCCCTTTTGCTGATCTGTTCGAGTGGATATGCGGCGGATAAGGGGCCGATAAAACTCGGCATTATATCGGCGTGGGATTTTGCCGGTGGACAGGGCATCAAGAGGGGCGCCGAGCTCGCCATAAGGGATATCAATGCATCAGGAGGCTTGCTGGGGCGTGAATTGCAGGGAGTATTCTACGACAACAAGTGCGATTCCGATGAAGCAAAAAAAGCCACGGAAAGACTCCTTTACAAAGACAAGGTCGATGCCATTTCAGGGTGCTGGAGGAGTGACCTTGCCATCGTTATTCAACCGCTTATCATGGAAGCGAAGAAGATATTCATGATCGGCGGCAGTTCATCCCCCATTCTGACAACGGAAAGAATCGGAAAAGATTACAACACTTACAAATACACCTTTGCAATAGAAGTCAGCACGAACGGGCTCTTTGAATCACATGAAACGGGAATCAGAGAAGGACTCAAACTGGGACTCGACAAGATAGCCGTGCTCGTTGAAAAGGCTGCCTGGTGTGATCCGCTCTATGACGACATCATGAAGAAATTCAAAGACAACATCGTCTACTCGACGCGATTTTCACCGACTGTCACCGATTTCTCGATTGAATATACGAAGGCAAAGGCTGCCGGGGCAACAAATCTGTATGTTGTTGCGACAGGTGGAAGTGGAACGCCTTCAGTGAAGCAGTGGTATGACATGCAGCTTCCCATGGTCTACACCGCTTACAATGTCGAGGCGCAGGACGGTAATTTCTGGAACAACACCGAGGGTAAATGTGACGGTGTGGTGACGGAAATCGTCGGCGGAACGGCAGGATTCCCCATCACCTCCAAGAGCGTGCCCTGGCATGCAGATTACGTCAAGACGTATGGTGAAAAGCCCGTTGCCTACACAAACGGGTTCCAGTACGACGCGGTCATGGTATGGGCGAAGGCCGTCGAGATGGCGGGAACGACCGATACCGATGCGGTACTGAAGGCCCTGGAAAGCAAGGACTTCAACTACACCGGTGTCTGCGGCGTCATCAACGGGTTTGATGAAATCCACAACGTTGTCGGTGATGCCTGGAAAAAGGGAGAATCCTGGGGTTACATCAGTATTCAGTGGCGTGATGGCAAACAGGAACTTCTATGGCCTGACGGAATCAAGGGAATGAAGGCAGTCAAAATGACCATTCCCGAGAGAGTGAAGAAATTGATGCAATAAGGCGAATTGAGAAACTGAAAAGAATCGCAGCATTGCTCATTACAAATCGATTGCAGGATTGAATACACTGAACCTGTCGCTGAATGATTAACCGTCTGTCTATGCAGGTTCAGTGTATTCAACAAAAAACGTCGAGCACAAGGATGGGAACAATCGTTTTGCGGCGTGGTCTCGATTGATGGGTAATCGAATTTTAACATCTTGAGGTAGATACAAGTTTTCGGGCGAGACCCCTATGAGAGTCTCCTTCGGGGATTTGCGGAGGGTTGTTCATGCTTTCAACAATCATAGTATATGGGATAATTCTCACAGCCTTATACTGTATGGTGGCCCTTGGATTTTCATTGATTTTTGGAGTGGCTGACGTAATCAATCTGAGTCACGGAATGATAATCCTGGTGGCGATGTATGTTACCTACGAGTTGGTTGCCGGTTTCCATATAGCGCCAATTCCCAGTATGCTCGGAGGGGTCATATCGTCGATTCTCTTATTGACGATCATATATCTGGGTTTCCTGAAGAAGATGTTGACGGCGGCACACACGTCGATGCTGCTCCTGACGGCCGGCATGGCGAATGTGATCCAGCAGGCAATCATCATCCTGGTAGGTCCGAATACGAAATATGTTCCGAGCATTGCGACCGGAAGCAGTAAGATTCTGGGTGTCGTTGTGTCCAATCAGCAGATTCTTTCCGTGTTTATTGCAATTCTGCTTGTTGGTGGATTGGCACTGTGTCTTCAATTTACAAAGATCGGCCGAGCGATCAGGGCTGTGACCACAGATAAAGATACGGCCGAGATGTATGGGATAAACTCTGCCTTCGTATATCTGACAACCATAATAATAAGTGGATGTCTCGCGGGAATTGCCGGCGTGCTGGTGGCACCCATTCAGACGGTTATGCCTGAAATGGGCTGGGTCATGATGGTGACGGCCTTTACCGTCACGATACTTTCGGGCTTGGGAGCACCGGTGTGGGGAATAATGATATCAGCGGCGATAGTTTCGTACGCCGAATTGCTGACGGCATTCATGATTTCACCGATGCTCAGGGAAGCAGCTGCGTTCCTCATAATGATTTTCACATTGATGTTTAAGCCCTCTGGACTCTTTGGGAGGAAGGCATGACAGCAATATTGAAAAAAGAGATCAAGATAATACTCACGATGTTGGCAACGGCAGTTGTGCTGGCGATCATTGCTCCCCTTTCCGATTACAATTATTACCTCCTGGGATTGCTTACCTCGGCGTTTCTGATGGCCTCATTTGTGGCAAGCTGGGATCTTCTGAACGGCTATACCGGCATGTTGAATTTCGGTCAGATGCTCTTTGCCGGTGTTGCCGCCTATACCTGTGCCCTTCTGGAAACGAATTTCGACATTCCCCGAGGGATTATCATACTGACTGCCGTTTTCCTGGGAACATTGTCCTCAATGCTGATAGGGCTCCCGTCACTGCGGGTGAAATCATCCTATTTTGCCCTGGTCAGTTTTGTGCTCCCGCTGGTGTTTTACCGTATTACGATGACCTTCATAAACATTTTCGGCGGTGATTACGGGATCAGTGTACCGAGAGCTTTCAGCAGAGAGGGCCTCTATTTCACTTCCATCATTATCATGGTGGTTGTCATTATCAGTTTACGGATGATCATCAGTTCCAGAATCGGCATTGCCTTGCAAAGCATTCGTGAGGACGAGGAAACGGCCCGCGCCGTAGGTATCAGTGTTCCGAAATATAAACTGATTGCCTGCGTCATAAGCGCCTTTTTTACGAGCGTAGCGGGAATCTGTATGTTTTACAGCCTGGGGCATATCGGTCCCGAGATATTTGCAATGACCGGTTCCTTTAATGTTGTGATCATGGGCGTCGTGGGGGGTACGGGAACGTTATTCGGTGCCGCATTAGGGGGATGCCTGCTTTCCATGCTCCTTGAGTTCATGCGACCGATCGCCGAATACCGGAGTATCGTTTACGCGATACTGCTCGTTGTGGTGATCATGATTCAACCGAAAGGTATGTGGGGAGGATTAGTCTCGATATATCAAAGATTTACCCTCAACCCCGATAAGTAGAGGTATCGTAATGGAAAAAATCTTGGAACTGGAACACGTGACAAAGAAGTTCGGTTCGTTGACGGCACTGAATGATGTCACCTTTTCCGTCAACAAGGGAGAGGTGATAGGGCTGATAGGACCCAATGGTGCGGGCAAGACAACATTATTTAACGCAACCTGCGGATTTTACAGATGTTCATCGGGGACGATACGGTTCAAGGGTAAAGATACAACCAGGTGGACTACGGACAAACTGACAAAACACGGAATGGTCAGAACCTTTCAGATACCCCGGCCATTCAGGGAATTGAAGGTCTACGACAATGTGTCCGTCGGAACGCTCTTCTCGCACGAGGAAAAGCGGATCCACGTGACGGAAGTGGATCGCAAGGTAAACGACATTCTGAAGGGCGTTAATCTGCATTCATTCAAGGATGAACTTGCCGGCGTCCTCAGTTACGGGAACATGAAGAAACTTGAACTGGGCCGCGCTCAGGGTTCCCAACCCGAACTCCTCTTGCTGGATGAACCTTTCGCGGGACTCACGAGTGAAGAAATAGAGAACAATAGCCGCATCATCAGAAAACTTGCCGATGACGGTTTGACGATAATCATCGTTGAACACAAGTTAAAGGCGCTGATGAAATTGGTAAGCAGAGTGGTCGTACTGTACTACGGCGAGAAAATAGCCGATGGCGCTCCTCAGGATGTTGCAAACAACGAAAAGGTCCTGAAGGCATACCTTGGCAGGAGGTGGTCGAAAAATGCTGGAAATTAAAAATCTGGTTGCACATTACGGACACGCCCTGGCGCTTGACGGCATAACGATGGAAGTATCAGACACGGGACTCACCGCCGTTATAGGACCTAATGGTGCCGGTAAGACGACCTTACTCAAATCGATATCACGGCTGGTTCAACCCACGAGCGGTGACATCCTGTTCAACGGGGAATCCATTTTAAAAATGGCACCTCACAAGCTGGCGGGAATAGGAATCGCCCACTGTCCCGAGGGAAGAAAACCCTTCAAGGGAATGACGGTCAAGGAAAATCTGTTGATCGGCGCGCACGCCCGAACGTCGGATGTTGCGAAAAAGCAACTGCAGTTCGTCTATGACCTCTTTCCAATCCTGAAAGACAGGGAAAAACAGAATGCCGAGACGCTCTCGGGTGGTGAGCAGCAGATGCTGGCCATAGGGAGGGCGCTCATGATCGAGCCCCGTTTGCTCCTCATCGATGAGCCTTCATTGGGCCTGGCTCCCGTCATAGTCGACGAGGTTGAAAAGATCGTTAAGAACATCAAGGAGGCGCAGGTGCCCGTGCTCATGGTTGAGGGGAATATCGACATGATAATGGATCTCGCGGACCATGTCTACGTTTTCAACCATGGAGAAGTCGTCTTCTCGGGTACCGTTACCGATGTTCAGAATGACCCTGATTTGTCAAAGACCTATATCGGAATGTAGAGGATAATAATTGATGAAGGAAATTACACCGAATATTTATGCGAAAACGGATTACCTGGCACCGAATGTGGGGTGCATACGAACCGACGAGGGGGCGGTGCTCGTGGACAGTCCCTTCCTCCCGCGCCATGCGGCGGACTGGCGAAAGAAGATCGTTGAGGAAAAGAATCTGGACATTGCCTGTCTGATTAACACGGACCACCACTTCGATCACATCATGGGCAATTGCTTTTTGACGAAGAACACCATCGCCCACAGGCTGGCGGTGAAGGGCTTCGAATATTACCTGAACAGGGAAAACATGTTCAGGGACATAGAGATGTTTTTCCCGGAAACGCTGAATGATGAGCAGAACGGCTTTGACACGGTCAGGATCATAATTCCCCGGACCGTTTTCAAGGATGAGATAACCCTTCGCTACGGAGACAGGGAAATTATCGTCAAATACGTCGGCGGTCACTGCCTGGCCACGGTCTTCATATATGTACCCTCGGAAAAAGTCCTCTTTGCGGGTGATAACATTGAAAACGAGCGTCATCCCGCAATGGGGAGTTGCCGATTTGAAAGATGGCTTGCTCTCTTGAGAGAAATCGAAACGATGGATATCGACTTTGTCGTGCCGGGGCATGGTCCCCTGGGAGGCAAGGAATCGGTCACGAATCAAATCAAATATTTTGAAGAGATGTTTGCGTTTGTGGGAAGTGCAAAAAAGGAAGGCACAGAAAAGGACGTAATGGCGGAGCGGACGGTGGAACATATGATGGCCTTCCTGCCCGTTCCCGAAGAGGTCGTGCCCGCGGATATCAACCGGGATATCATTATGACGGGCGCAAAGAGACTCTACGACCAGATCTGACGGCAGGGGTTCGTCGGAGCAGGTCAGTGGAAGTCGGCGGAAGGCTGTTGATGCGCAACAGAGTATGGCCGGCCGGCGACCAGGCAACAGTAACGATAACCGTTTATGTGCCAGGAAGGGCCTGAAAGTTATGGATGAAATCTCCAAACGTATTAAATGTACCTATCTCCTTGACAGGGTAGTCGAGGCGGACCGTGCTGCGGAGTTCATTACGAGCGGGATGAACGTCGCGATGTCGAGCGACGTGACGGCTGTTGTCGATTCGATAGTGAAAGCTGCTGAGCGCAGGGACGACTTTGAAATCAATATCTGGTCCGGTCTCGCGTGGCTCGAAGCAGACAGGAAGCTTGGTCCGCTGGGCATGATCGGCAAAAGAACGGGTCAGCAGGTGCATCTGAGGAGCCATATCAATCAAGGACGTTCAGCATACAGCGATGAAGTACTGGGTTCATTCTATCAGAATATACGACGAGGAGATTACGGAACCCTTGATATGGCGGTAGTAGAGGCGGTCGCCATCAATGAGAAGGGGGACATAATACCCTCGCATCACCTTTGTGACCTGCCGAACTTCGTGCAGGCGGCACAGAAGATCATAATACAGCTGAACACGGCGTACCCGGCGGAGATCGAAGGTCTTCACGATATCTATCTTCCCGAGAATCCTCCGCACCGGGGAATCATTCCGATTACGAAGGCGGGCGACAGAATCGGTACAACCTCTGTGCCGGTGGAAACGGACAAAATTGCCTGCATTGTTCCGTCGGACCGCCGGGAACCTGTGCAGGATGCGTCGGTTGTTGATTCCGTAAGCGAGTCGATTGCATCCAATATTATGGATTATTTACGCGCTGAAGTGAAACACGGGAGGCTGGGGAAAAGTCTGTTGCCGCTGGAAATAGGACTCGGATCGGTTTCAAAGGCCATCCTGCGTGACTTGCAGCAGTCTGAGTTCAATGATTTGGAATTTTATTCCGCAATTTTGAATGATGGTGTGCTGGATTTGATTGATAAGCGCAAGGTGCGTACCGCCGTCGGAAACGGTCTTTTCCTGACTGAATCGGGAGAGCAAAAATTCTTCCAAAATATCGAAGAGTATAAAAAATATATAGTTCTTCGTCCACTGGAAATTACCGACTGCCCCGAAATAATCAGAAGGCTCGGGGTTATCGCGATAAACGGAGCCATCGAGACGGATATATACGGGAACATTAACAGCAGTCATGTCGGGGGAGGGAAAATCGTAAGTGGTATAGGCGGCGCCATCGATTTTGCGTTGAATGCCTATCTGTCGGTTTTTACCATGCCCTCGATTACGAAGAAAGGCGCTTCCTGCATTGTGCCGATGGCATCCCATGTCGACATACCGGAACATGGCGTCAATGTCATTGTAACGGAGCAGGGCGCAGCCGATCTGCGGGGCGGATTGTCTCCGGAAGAACGGGCGGTTCGTATCATAGAGAATTGCGCACATCCTCGGTACCGGCCGATACTGAAGGAATATCTCATGAAGGCAAAACAGGCGGGCGGGGGTCATGAACCGCAGCTGTTGAAAGAAGCGTTCAGCTTTTTGAAGATGAACGAGGGAACAAACTGATGAGACAAGGAAAAGAGGGGTAAAAATGAAAGAGATGACGACAGAGGAGATTCTTGCACGCTTTGTATATGAACTTTCATATGACGATCTGCCGGATCCGGTGGTCGCCGGATCCGAAGTAAGTATGATCGACGCCATCGCATGTGCCTTTGCGGGTTTCGAGCTACCCTCTTCAAAGATTGCGATGGACGTATGGAAGAAGACGAA
>CAYTUH010000020.1:2271-14855 GCA_964441165.1 uncultured Syntrophaceae bacterium | reverse complement strand
AAAGTTGTCACCTTTGAAAACATCAGGAAATTGATCGAGCTTGATGAAGATGTGATCCTGCCTGCAGAGGAGTCGAAAAAGATTATTCCCTGGGAGATTGCCAACAAACTAATATTAAAACAGATGGATCATCTTGCGATAGTCGACTGCCCGTGCCGCTTGGAAAAAAAGACTGCAGGGAAAAAATATTGCGAGCCAATCCATACGTGTATTTTCTTTGGAAAGACCGGCGTCGATTTTGTGACAACTCACATGCCTCGTATGCATGGCCGGCGGGCTACCAGGGGCGAGGTCTTGGATCTGGTGGAGAAACAGAAGAACAGCGGCAAAGTATTTTCGATCTGGTTCAAGAGCGCAACCGGGTATCGTGCCGGCGTGATTTGTTGCTGCTGTTCATGCTGCTGTGTCGGCATGGAGGCTGAACTGACCGGACGGAGAATGGGGATTCAAGGGCTAAAGCACATGGCTCCTTCAGGATATTCTGCCGAGTTCGATGTTGAGAATTGCATTTTATGCGGTACCTGCGTGAAGGACTGCCACTACGATGCTTTAGCTGTCGTCGAGATCGAAGGCAAGAGCAAGTTGGTATACGAAAAGGAGAAATGCATGGGGTGTGGTGTGTGTGTAAATGTATGCCCCAACGGCTCAGCATCTCTTTTAATCGATCCTGACAAAGGAACGGCATTTGATATGGACTTTATGATTGAAAGGTTCGGAAAACAGAATCAGGTGAGCAATTAGGGCTGGAGATTAACCATGAAGCCGGAAAGATTTATCACATATTTGCTTTTCATCCCCATTACAACCTTGATCTTTGTCTTGTTGTTATCCTCGTGGACTATAGAAAGAGTTCACTTGAAGAAGTAGTCCCTGAATCGTTTTGCCGGCAGGTCAACCCAAGTAACCCTACGGAGCCCGCTCCGATGAGGCTTTGCAAATCTTCAGGTCCTTCGTGGCCCACCACCTGTTCTGTTTTTAAGCCCCGGCATTGTCTCGCCCTTCTTCTTTGTCTAAGAATAGCAGATTGGCCTTCACTCCAAAGGAATCAAAAGAGCTTGTAAAATAATATCAATCCAGTTTTTCTTTTCTTAAATATCTATGATAAAGAAATGTTCCTCGTACACCATTAAGATAACCTCCAAATACTATTATGAAGATTATCACGCTTAATGGAGATAGCAATATTCTCAGTTCAACCGTCATAACTCGAATTATTGTACTAAACGTATACAGTATAAGACCAGAAAGAGCAGCAATACGAGAGAATTTATAGATGCCCCATGCGATTATTATTACGACGAATGTTGAAATAATTGTAGCTGGATCTAGATATCCTTTGCCCGCGAGAAAGAATGTTAATGCAGCACATAAAATAGAAGCACCAACTCCGTAGTAGCATAAAAACTTTGCATCATCTAGATCTCTTATATCACTAATTTTGGGCCATAACATATCTCGAATCCAATTTAGAAAATCCATCTTTACCTCCCAATTTATTAATAAACGGGGATTCAATAGTATTATAGTATCCGAAAAACAAAAAGTGTGTTTGATCCATTTAAAGGACCATCTACGGCGATACGCCTAATATCGTTTTGGTGTTCAAAAATATTAGCTCCTATTGCAGAACACACCAAAGGAAGTCGGTTTGAGAAACTCATTGCTGTGTGAACATCACCTGTCTTTATGACCGCTATATATTCATTATTTTGACGAGCTGGCTTAATGTATTTCTCAGTGCAATACTGACGAACTTTATCAGCAATGGTTCTATCATCTTTGGAGTCCATAACATCTCCTTGCACTTAATTACTAATATCATAATGCACTTAATTTATCAAATTCATGCTGATCTCATTATAATTCTCCTGAATATAAAACCGGGATAACCTGAAGGTTATTTCTGGCTAGCAAATCAACAATTTCCTGATATATAAGTATATGATTAATAAGTACTGACCTCCTTTGTCTCATCAGGCATTCTCCTAAGTTTATAAAACCGACGATTCCAAGTAAGCCAGATCCTGAGATAAGGAACGGGGGCATTAGGAATCTGCGTTTTTACTCTGTCACCTGTTTATTGATATACGTAAAAACTATCAATAGTCCTGTGGCTACAAGTAAATTTGAAATAGAATCATTAGTTATTGTATGAACCATGAATTTATACTCTGTATCAAATCCATTTCCCAACATTTCTTCGCCAGCCGGCACCGTGCCAGCATGTTTCCCGGCAAGGGGAGGGCGGCACAAAGAAGCCGCGCCGGTATTGCATTCGGAAATCTCAGCATTAAATTAAGTGAAGATCTCGAAACGATACCCCGGCACGGGCGGGTATGCGCGGACCAGTCGGCGTATTTGCGATTTTCTTCCTCACACTGACGGGGAGGGGCATGTCATGAAGATCCTCTGTATCGGCGACGTCATGATTCCCGGGGAGCAGTTCAGACAGGCCTGCGGCGAGATCGCCGTACCGGGCAGGGAGGTGGCGGCGGTGGACTGGGAGACCGACTGGGACAGGCTCCAGAACCGGCGCCTGGTCATCGAGAAGCAGGGACCCGAGGCCGAGCCCGTTTTGCCCCAGATCCTCTCCGCGGACAAGGGAACCGAGATGCTCCTCGTCCTCTTCGCCCCGGTGAGTGCGGCCGCCATGGACGCGCTGCCGAGGCTCAGGCTCGTGGGGGCGGCCCGGGCCGGGCTCGAGAACGTGGACGTGGCCGCTGCCACCAAGCGCGGCATCGTCGTCCACAACATCATGGGGCGCAACGCCCACGCGGTGTCCGACTTTGCCGTCGGGCTCCTCTTCGCCGAGGCCAGGAACATCGCCCGGGCCCACCACGCCGTGAAGTCCGGGACCTGGCAGAAAACCTTTCCCAACTCAGAGGTCATCCCCGAGATCACGGGCAAGACCCTGGGCATCGTGGGCTTCGGCTACATCGGCCAGCTCGTGGCGAAAAAGCTTTCCGGGTACGACCTCACGGTCCTCGTGTACGACCCGTTCGTTTCGGACGCCGCGCTCGCGAAGGCCGGCGCGGCAAAGGTGACGAAGGAGGAGCTCTTCTCCCGGGCCGACTTCGTCTCCATCCACGCCCGGCTCACCGATGAGAACAAGGGCATGGTCGGACGCGCTGAAATCTCCCTCATGAAGCCCACCGCCATCCTCGTCAACACCGGCAGGGCGGGCCTCGTAAACGAGGACGCCCTGTACGAAGCCCTCAAGGAAAAGCGGATCGCGGGCGCCGCCCTGGACGTGTTCTGGACCGAACCCCTGCCCGACGGCAGCAGGTGGCGCGGCCTCGACAACGTGACGCTCACCACCCACATCGCGGGCACCACCGCGGACGCCCTGCGGAACTCACCCTATCTGCTCGCCCGCGACGTCAACGCCCTCCTCACCGGCGGCGAACCGCGGTTCATCGCCAACAGGGAGGTCCTGGACCACCCGGACGTCAAAGACTGGCTCGAAAAGCTCCTGCCCTAGGAGGCCCCCATGCTCGTGAATCTCGATCCGGTTCTCAAACCCGCGAGGGCGACGGGGTGCTGCGTCGGGGCATTCAACGTCTACAGCATGGAGACCGCAAACGCCGTGTACCGGGCGGCCCTGGAGTTGGGCTCCCCGGTGATCTTCGCCTTCGGCGAGCGCTACATCGACGTGGCCAACATCAAGGTCATCTCCGCCATCGTGAAGACCCTGGCCCTTGACACGAACCTCCCCATGGTGCTCCACCTCGACCACTGCAAGGACGTCACGGTCATCAAGCGGGCAGTGGCAGCGGGGTTCACGTCGGTGATGTTCGACGGCTCATCCCTGGGCTTCGAGGACAACCTGGCCCAGACGAGGGCCGTGGTGGAGTTCGCCCACGGCGCGGGCGTCACCGTGGAGGCCGAGCTCGGGTCGGTGCCCTTCGACGCTGCGGACACGAACGTGCCCGAGGAGTACCTGACCAGGACGGCAGAGGCCGAACGGTTCGTGGCGGAGACCGGGATCGACGCCCTGGCCGTGGCCGTGGGGACCGCCCACGGTGAATACAAGGGCAGGCCGAAGATCTACCACGACCGCCTCGAAGAGATCGCAAGGGCCGTGTCGCTCCCCCTGGTGCTGCACGGGGGCTCGGGCATACCGGACGAGGACGTGACCAGGGCCATCGGAACGGGCATCGCCAAGATCAACGTGAACACCCAGATCTCGTCGGCAGCGGTGAAATGCCTGAGGGAGATCTTGCGCAGGGAAAAGCCCGGCGCGCTGGCGGACATCATGAAGGAGACCGAGGACGCCATGGCCGCCGAGGTGAAGAGCTTCATCACGCTGTTCAAAAACAGGTAAGGGGAGGTGCTCATGGTTACTGGACCACTGCTGCTGGTCATCTTTGTCATCAGTATCGCCGTTCTCCTGGTGCTCATCATCACCTTCAAGTGGCAGCCCTTCGTGGCCCTGCTGCTTGCCACCATCATCACGGGGCTCATGGTGAGGATGCCCCTGGGCGACATCGCCAAGAACATGACCAAGGGCTTCGGCGACACCCTGGCCGGCATCGGCATCGTCATCGGCCTGGGGGTGATGCTCGGCCAGCTCCTGTCGGCATCCGGGGCCACCACCACCATCGCCGAGTCCATCCTGAAGCTCTTCGGCAAGCAGAAATCGGTGCTGGCGGTGACCTTCATCGGGTGGGTCGTGTCCATCCCCGTGTTCTTCGACGCGGCCTTCGTCATCCTGGTGTCCCTGCTGCGGCAGCTTTCGAAGAAGACCGGCATCGCCTTCGTGACCTTCGTCACCGCGCTCGCGCTGGGCCTCATCGCCACGCACGCCGTGGTCGTCCCCACGCCGGGGCCGCTGGTGGTGGCAGAGAATTTCAAGCTCGATTTGGGGATGTTCTTCCTCTACGCGTGCCTCATCACCATCCCCGCGGTGATCGTGGGCGGATTCGTCTACGGCACGCTCATCGGCAGGCACGTGACCACCGGGCCGGGGGCGCCCATCACCGAGCTCGGGACAGACGAGATGGATGCCCTGGAGCACAAGAAGGAAATACCGGGCGCCTTCAGGTCGTTCCTCATGCTGCTCCTGCCCATCGTCCTCATCCTGCTCAACACCATCACCGCCGTGGCCTTCGAGAAGGGCCACCCCGTCCAGGCCTTCTTCGGCTTCGTGGGGGAAAAGAACATCGCCATGTTCATCTCGGTGCTCGTGGCGGCCTTCGCCCTGAAGCCCTTCATCAAGGAGAACGTCGAGGAGATTTACACGGACGCCATCAAGGCGGCCGGCATCATCATCTTCATCACCGGCGCAGGCGGCTCCTTCGGGGCCTCCATCAAGGCCTCGGGCATCGGGGACTACCTGGTTGCCACCATGCAGAGCTGGTCCATCCCGCTCATCCTCTTCGGGTGGATCTTCTCCCAGATCCTGCGCTCCGCCCAGGGCTCCACCACCGTGGCCCTCGTCACCACCTCGGCCATCCTCGGGCCCGTGGTCGCCGCCCAGGGCGGCTCGGCCATGCTCGTGGGCCTGGCGGTGTGCGCCGGCGGAATCGGCCTCTCGCTGCCCAACGACTCCGGTTTCTGGGTGATCAACCGCTTCTCCAACTTCGGCATGAAGGAGACCTTCCAGAGCTGGACTATCGGCGGGACCATCACGGGGCTCACCGCCCTGGTCATGGTCCTCATCCTCAGCTTCTTCAGGGGGATCCTGCCCGGGCTGTGATCGCCGGGGCCTTTTTTCGTGCAGCGGCACCGGGAAGGGAAGGGGGACTGACATGCGGGACACCTGCATAGCGTGCATCGACGTCGGCACCACGGGCGCACGGACGCTCATCTATTCACTCGAGGGGGACCTCCTCGCGCAGGCCTACGAGGAGTACGCGAGCATCTTCCTCGCCCCCACCTGGATCGATCACGACCCCTCCACCTGGATCAACGGCGCGAAGAACACCTTCGTCAAGGCGGTCAGGCAGTCTTCCCTGGACCCCGACTCCATCGCGGCCATCTCCGTCATCTCCCAGCGCTCCACGGTCACCCCGGTGGACGCGCGGGGCACGCCCCTGGCCAACGCCATGCTCTGGCAGGACAAGCGGGCCGTCAGCCAGACCGAGACGATCCGGGAAGAGTTCGGGGACGACGAGGTGTACCGGAGGACCGGCCTGCGGATCGACCCGTACTTCACCCTGCCCAAGCTCCTCTGGCTCAAGGAGAACAGCCCCCAGGTGTTCCGGAGCGCCCACAAGTTCCTTACGGTCCACGACCTGGTCATCAACCACCTCACCGGCGCCTTCGTCACGGACTGGACCCAGGCCTCCCGGACCATGCTCTTCAACATCGAGGGGCTGGCGTGGGACCCGGGGCTCTGCGAGCGGTTCGGCATCCCCGTGGAGGTTTTGCCCGACGCGGTCCCGCCGGGCACCGTGGTGGGCGAGGTGAAAACCTCCATGCTCAAGGAACTGGGTTTGCGCCGGCCCATCCCGGTGGTCGCCGCCGGAGGTGACCAGCAGGCGGCTGCGGTGGGACTGGGCGTGGTGGCGCCGGGGCTCATGTGCGTGAACACGGGCACGGGCTCGTTCATCCTCGCCCACACCGACCTGCCCGCCTTCGACCCCGAACGGCGGGTGGTGTGCACGGCCTCGGCCGTGGCCGGCAAGTGGCTCATGGAGGCCGGGATCTTCACCTCCGGGTCGGTGTACCGCTGGTTCCGGGACACCTTCGCCCAGATGGAGAAGAGCACGGCGGAATCGCTGTCCATCGACGCCTACGAGATCCTCAACAGCGAGGTGAAGAACAGCCCCCCCGGCGCCGAAGGGGTCATGCTCATCCCGCACTTCGCCGGGACCGCTGCCCCCTACTGGAACCCCGCGGCCAGGGGGGTTCTCTTCGGCCTGTCCCTGGGCCACACGAGGCCCGCGGTCATCAGGGCCCTCCTCGAAGGCATCGCCCTGGAGGTGAACAAGAACATCCGGATCATCGGGGAGCTGGTGGGAGACATCAGGGAGATCCGCGTGAGCGGCGGCGCGGCGAGATCCACCACGTTCAACCGCATCCAGGCCGACGTGTACGGCAAACCCGTTCTGCGAAGCGTGTCCGAACAGTCTTCGGGCCTGGGCGCGCTCATCCTCGCCGCCACAGCCGTGGGCAGGTTCCCGGGCGTCGGCGAGGCGGTGGCCGGGCTGCTCGAGTTCGACCCCGGGGGCAGCCTGCAGCCGCGCATGAAGTACCACGCCATCTATCAGCGCCTCCAGGAGCTGCACGACGAGATCTACCAGGCATTGAACAGCGGGGGGGTCTACGAGAAGGCAGCGGAAATCATGAACCTGCTGAGCCAGGGGTGATTCCCGGGACAGTCGACCGGGAGCGGCAATGGGGATGCACCTTCCCGGATCGTGCATGCCCGAACTCATCGATCAGGCTCGCCACGGTGGGCGACCTGCCCACGGTCATGTCTTCATCTGAGAACATTACTCTACCGGGATTGCGGGAGGCTTGCAGAGTTATCGATTCTGCATTTCACGGTCTCAGATCGAGATCGCCTGTTCACAGGTACATGCAGGTAAACCTTCGCCATCCTCACGAGATGTGCAATTTCTGATTTCGAGCTGCAACTGAAGATATATCCTGCCCAATATTTCCTGAATAATCACATAACAGCAGGTATATCGAATCATTCGTTACCCATCTAATGTCCTTGACATTCTTTTGAGCGGCATATATTTATTGGCATATGCCATGTATCGGAGCTGACAGATAATGCCTCGTCCCCCGAAATGGAAAAAGATCTTTTCCATACTGGATGGGTTATTGGGTGAATACGGCCTGTCCGTGTGGATCGAGGCAGCCGGATCGAACATCTTTTTCGATACAGGCAAGGATCAGTGATGAAGGACGACATAATCATGCGCCCCATAGGGACAATATGGAGCGAGCACTACGTGCTGGAAGAGACCCCCATACAGCCCGAGTTCGCGCGCGGGTGCGAAGGTGCTGCGGAGATTTTCCCCGAGTACGAGGAAGGGCTCAAGGATATCGAGATATTCACGCATCTGATCCTGATCTATTCACTCCATAAAGCAGATGAGCCCCGCCTCGTGGTGAAGCCATTCCTTGATGACACCCTTCATGGGATATTCGCCACCCGCTACCCTGCGAGACCCAACCGGATAGGGCTCAGCGTCGTGCGTCTCGTACGGCGGGAGGGAGCCGTCCTCATCCTGGAGGATGTGGACATTCTCGACGGCACCCCTCTCGTCGATATCAAGCCCTATGTTCCGCGTTTCGATTCACCAAGGGATGCCAATGGCGGATGGACGGACAAGGTCGATGCCCGGGAGGCCGAGCGCAGAGGGCGAAGGGGGTACGCAGGCAGCAGCGCCCATCACCATAAGGACGGAGGTACTGAGTAGATCCTGTAACCCGAATATCCCGAGACCGTGAAGACTCTTTCTCTTTTCGTTTTGCCCACGATCTTCCTGCCGCTCGTTGCAGGCGGGGCCAAAGCAGGATCCGATGGCTTCATGAAAGAAGGCAGTTACAGAAAGGAGCATTACCATGCCAACATATGAGTTCATATGTTCGCAGTGCAGTGAGCGTCTCGAACGCTTCCAGTCCATGTCAGCACCCGATCCAGCATGTCCTGTATGCGGCGGGAAGGCCCGGCGGAGAATCGCACCCGGTGCCGGCGTAATTACCACGTCCCAGAAGGGATAACAACCGGGCCGGAGGAGAAGAATGTCCTTTGATAACCATTGATACGGGGAGAGCAAGACGAAAGGAAGGCTCAAGGGGATCACGGCCCTTGAGCCCAAGGCGAAGCTGGAAGAACGTTACGGTCATTGAAGGCGGCATCATGGCATGGCCGTATCTGCGGGAGAAATAGCCCCCCAGCACGGCAACCATATCAGAAGACAGGATATTCCTCCCCGAATGTCCTCGGGGAGGATCATTGAGGAGACTGCATGCAGAACGGGAAAGCGTTTCAGGACTACTATCCGGATCATCTCAGCCACTGCTACGGGTGCGGGAGGCTGAACGAGCATGGGCTGCAGATCAAGAGCTACTGGGACGGGGAGGAAACGGTCTGCACCTTCACCCCGGATCTGCAGCACAGCGCAGTGCCCGGGTTCGTCTACGGCGGGTTGCTCGCGTCGCTCATCGACTGCCACAGTACCGGCTCTGCGGCGGCGTTCGCACACAGGGTTGAAGGCAGGGAACTGGGCAGCGAACCGGCGATCCGCTTCCTTACCGCCTCCCTGCATGTGGACTACCTCAAGCCCACACCGCTGGGAGTACCCCTGACCCTGAGATCCCTGCTCAAAGAGATCAAGGGGCGCAAGGCCGTCATAACCACCGAACTCTCGGCCGGCGGTGTGATATGCGTGAGGGGAGAGGTTGTTGCAGTGAGGGTCCCGGAGACAATGGCCCAGGCCGTAGCAAATGCCGATCACCAACCACCGGGATAAAGTACGGGGATCGGTGCAAGTGGCCAGGCAAGGCTGGGACCGCCCTTTCACGGGTAAATGGATAGTCGGGGCGTGAATGCCCGCCATGAACTTCATGCTACGGCTCAAGAATATTTCTTGCTGATGAAGACGCCTGCATCAAGGGCAACGCAAACATAAATGAATGGAGAACGAGATGAAAATAGCACTTCCTTCAAACGGATCCATGGTCGACGGGCACTTTGGGCATTGTGAGCATTTCACCGTAATAACGGTAGACGATCAGAAGAACATCGTGAGCCAGGAAATCGTACAGCCGCCCCCAGGCTGCGGCTGCAAATCCAACATCGTGGGCACCCTTGCCGGCATGGGGGTCACGGTGATGCTCGCGGGGAACATGGGAGCCGGCGCAGTGAACGTGCTGAACTCCCACGGGATAGCCGTTGTCCGCGGATGCAGCGGAAACGTGCGCAAGGTGGTGGAAGACTGGCTGGGCGGTTCCGTGAGCGATTCCGGTTCTTCATGCGCCGACCACGGAGGGTGCGAAGAGCATCACCACTAGAGATGGACTTCTCCATGGGGGTAGTAAACCCCGCATGCTTGGCTTATCAGCAGGCGGGCACCCCTTTGGTCGAAAACGTTCATGAGCATGTTGAAGAAGACCATGAGCTTGAGTGTGGCGAAGCTGCCCACCGTGCCTTTGACCGTTTGGACCTTCGATGAGTCCCACATGCGGTTGTACGGGGCACCCATGCCCCATCCACCGCTGCCCTGCCATCGGTAGCCCGGGCACCCCTGGGCAGGGCGCTTCGAGCTGGTAACCTCTCGACAGCCATTCTGGTCAGAGGCTTTTGTATCATAATCTCCTTGAATCGTAGGCCCAGTGAAGTAAGGCCTGCCTCTGTTTTCTCCTGCAATTCACATCTCCGGGACGGCAGGATTTTCTGATGGCACCGATGTGACGGGCCATGGCCTTCCATCGTTTTATCTGGCGATCATCTTCTCCGGGGATCCTGCGCCCCATGTAATACCTGCAATACCACTGGAACCAGCCCCTGGGGTCTTCATGGTATATCCAACCCCGCTCCTGCCATACCCTGAGAGGGAGCGAGGCATTCTCCTTCTCTTGTCAGCACGATCAGCAGGTCGTTTAACATCCGCAAGGCAAACTGGGCCTCGCAGATGGAGAAATAGTACATCCACTTGCGCTGAAATGCTTCATCAAAGCCCATCTTCATCAACTCCTCCCGATGGGTGACGAAACCCTGCCTCCATCGTTTCAGGGTCTCGGCATAATGAATGCCGATGTTCTCGACATGTTCCACCTGCAGGCGGGAACAATGTGCCATGGCATCACACAGTGCCGTAAACGACGGGAGATGCCCGCCCGGGAAGATATGCTTGTTGATCCAGTTCGCCTCGATCCGGTATCTGTGATAACGGGCATCCGGGATGGTGATGACTTGCAGTACGGCCAGGCCATCGGGCTTGAGCACTCTGTCGCAGGAGGCAAAGAACTGCCCCAGGTTTTCATGCCCGACCGCTTCCAGCATCTCGATGGAAACAATCTTATCGTATGCTCCCCGGACAGTCCGGTAGTCTTTCAAGACAATCTCTATCTTGTCTTCAAGCCCTTCCCGCCGCACCCTCTCACGAGCATACTCACACTGGGCCTTCGACAACGTAATACCCGTGATCCGGCATCCTGCAACCTTTACTGCCTCAACAGCAAAGCTCCCCCAGCCGCAGCCGATTTCGAGCACATGATCCTTTCCCGTGATCCTGGCCTTATCGAGAACAGCCCGGATCTTCTGGTGCTGCGCCTCCTCCAGGCTGTTTTCCGGGGAATGGAAGATGCCGCAGGAATATGTCATGGTCTCATCGAGAAAGGTCTTGTAGAAATCATTGCTGAGATCATAGTGGTCTGCAATGTTCTGTGCGCTGCCTGCGAGGGTGTTGGCCCTTTTCAGGTGCAACCGGAAATCACGTCCCTGGGACAAGGCTGCCAGGCTCGTGTTTCCTTCTTTCAGGGCTTTCCGGTTCTCGATAAACAGCTCGAGCAGAGTTGTCAGGTCTTCACTGTCCCAAAGACCTTCCATGTAGCTTTCTCCCAGGCCGATTTCCCCCCCCAGGGCAATCCTGCTGAAAAAGCGGTAATCATTGATGAGCATCCTGGCAGTGCGTGAAGGCGCCTTCTCATTCCCATAGAACTTCACAGACCCATCGGGAAGAACGATTTCCAGCTTTCCCGTCTCGACCTTTTGCAGCAGCTTTTCCATACGGTGCTTGAGAAAACCTTGTAGTGCGGTTGGCGGGGTCTAGCTTGATATAATAATGTACCATCTTGGCTAAAGCAATTCAAGCTATAAATACAATCATCCATAAAATGAATGTCAAAAAAAAGTACTCCTTTTAATGTTCCAAAGCCTTGATAATAGAGTGGTTTTGTTCCTCCCCCTGCGTAAACAGCCTTTCTCATTTTACCTGCATAATATAACACAGAAACGCTATCCACCTTGTATTCTCTAAAAAGGTCAAACACGTGTGGCTCAGGGATTACAATTGTATCGCCTGCTTGAACATCATAATTGAATAGCAAATACTCTACTCCGCCTTTGTAAACGTAATCTCCCTTTAATGAATCGGTTCTAAATAAATATGCAGTACTCCTCCACGATTCGTATAACGAATCGCTACATTCCTGCAAGTAAGAATAAGTTAAATTGTTAATGATCCTCTTCCCCCGAAATCGGTATGAATTAGTTGTTACACTCTTATAACTATTACTATATTGTGAACGGCACTCCTTGGACACCGACCATAACTTTGTTGTATCGACTATGGTTTCCCATTCCTGTGCTTGGGAGGTAAAAAAAGAATAAAAAAACAAAATGATAGAGGAATACTTCATTTAATTAAATATTTTAAACAATCAGGTAGGTAATAATTACAAAAACTTTTCAAGGGTTATCCTGCTTGACTGCCATTATTTTGGCAGTTGCTGTCTCATAATCTTATTTTCGGAAGAGTTTCCATATAATCAGTTAACTTAAAGCAGAATAAGACTCCCTATTAGTTGAAAAAAAAATAATGTTAAAATATTTAATTTTTGTAACAATTGTAATTTAGAATAAGATATCCCCCGTATTTTGATATTGGGTAATCAAA
>CAYTUH010000020.1:0-2237 GCA_964441165.1 uncultured Syntrophaceae bacterium | reverse complement strand
GAGCCAAGTTCATAAAACTCAATTCTAATGGGATTATTTACTGATTCAAGGAACCCAGTTTGTGTCATAACCGTATTATATGCCATTGTTTTATCAAATAATATTCTAATATTGTTGGAATTATAAATATTAAAATTTTTAATCGCACTATTCTTTTTATCATACCAAATTTTTTTATAAGTTTCTCCATTTTCTTTATTCATTGTTAAAGTATTTTGGACTGTATCATATATTAATTCTAATGAAAATGTATTCTTAACGTATTTAATTAGTTTATTCTGCAAATATTGTTGTTCTTGATAGTCAACAACTTCATTTATTGAATTGTAAGTTTCTGACTTAATGATATCTCCATTATTTTCATAATAGAAGTATTTGTAAAAAGTATCAACATAATATAAAGGATCAGAAAAAGAACTTTCATATCTTCTCGTAACACTCTTTGTAAGCAAATTCCCAGAGTACTCATAAAATGTTGTATCCAGAACGCCTTGTTCTGAATCACATAAATAAATCGTTTGAACGACCTTCTCATCAATATCATACTCGAAAGACACTGAATAATTTGAATGTAAAGTGAAACAAAGATGTTTAACTAAATTATTATTACTATCAAAATAAAATGAATCAATATCAAAATAAGAATTAGGGTTTCCATAATATAATAAATAACATTTATGGGTATTGATTGGATTATCATCATTAGGATAATTCTGTTTTTCGCATGATACACTACCAATTGCTAACATGAAAATTAATATTATTTCAAACCATCTTTTCATGAGTGAAGATTTATTTGTTAAAATAAAAAAAATGTCATTAACAAACCTTACCATATCTGTATTTTAATGTCATTATAGTGTTGTAAAAAATATAATCAAGCATGGAGCTGTATTTGAAGTATTTATTCTATCTATGCAATTGCATCAACTACTTGTACATCGTATTTGATTTGCATATACACTTCTCAACCTTTGTAAAAACAATCTTATTTTAAAGTATCAGATTGTCATAAAGATCAAATAATTTACTTTCTTCCTTATTCCAATTATATTTCTCACTAATAGCATTTTTCCCTTTTGAGCCCATTTTTTCTGATTCTGATGAATTGTCCAGCAAAAAGTCAATTGCTTTTGCTATTTGCTCTTCACTATTTGGGTCAACACAAACACCACAATTATTCCCCACTACAATATCTTCCCATAATGGGAAATTGGATGCAACAACAGGAATTGAAGCCGACATGTATTCATACAACTTGTTTGGGAAAGAAATAATATGATAATCAAGAGCAAGAAAAGTAACCACACCAACTTTACATCTATCGATAATATCTGCTAAAGTTTCACTATCCACCAATCCATGGTAATTCACACGATCATTTACAGGATGATTCTTCATTTTCTCCAGATCTGCTGGATCATCGAACCTTCCAGCCAGCTCTAAAAGACACTTGTTTTTTGTTAAACTCAACGCATCAAGTAGCTTTAAAAAACCCCTTGATTCATTAATAACTCCAATGTAGCATACCGAATTATCCTTGCGCTCCCATGAAATTTTTGAAATAAACTCCTCAATAACAGGGAAATTTCTAACATTTATTGCCCTTCGGGCAACTTTTTGGAATCTCTTTAAAGTTGGTGGATTTGCAACTACTACAGCGCTAATTCTTTTTGCAATGTAGTTTTCAAATTTTTCTGCAAAGAATGAAAGCATTGGTAATATTACTTTGGGCAGGTAATCCTTTGCCATAATTTGTTCAGGGACATTCTCGTGGGCATCGTATACCACTTTTTTCCCTTGATTTCTTTCTAGTTTTAAGCCATAGTAAAGCAGCTCGGGATCGTGGAAATGGTAAATATCACAATTCAATTCTACCGCCTTTCGGTAAACATCTTTAGTTTTTCTAAACATTCTATTTAGTCGTCCACCAGCATTGATTCCTACATCTACTATTGAAACATTATTTACAACTTCGTCCCCTTTTCCATCAGCAACAATAAGATAGGTTTTATATTTTTTAGCAGAACTCGAACTCATTTTTACAAAAACACGAACATCATTCCTTGGATGTGCAGATGTTAAATGGCAAACCTTTATTTTCTCGTTATAATTCATTCTATCTTCATCTTTTTCAAGCCAAGGTCTTTCGTTCTGTTTCGTAATTATTTACATTCCATGATATTAGAATAAAATAAAAGCTGTATGAAATAATATCTAAAACCACAAATGTTCTC
>CAYTUH010000019.1:3602-15036 GCA_964441165.1 uncultured Syntrophaceae bacterium | reverse complement strand
ACTGCCCCATAGATTCTGTATACGATCGGAATGTAACGTATTTTGGTTCTGGTAAGAAAGGATTCGGATTAGTGAAAAGGACAGCCCAATTGCATATTGATGGAAAGACCTATGATATCCCCGTGGTGATCGGTACTGAAGGTGAACAGGCGCTCGACATTTCCACACTTCGTCAGGAAACGGGATTCATTACCCTTGACCCGGGGTTTAAAAATACGGGAAGCTGCAAAAGCAGCATTACCTATATTGACGGAGAAAAAGGGGTTCTGCGGTATCGCGGCATTCCCATCGAGCAGCTTGTTGAACACTCGCGATTCGTGGAAACAGCCTATCTCCTTATTAACAATGCCCTTCCGACGGCCGAAGAGCTGAGCAGCTTTTCGCAGGAACTTACCCACCATTCGCTGATTCACGAAGACATGCTCGATTTCTTCGAGAAATATCCGCCGCGGACACATCCCATGGGAATCCTCTCCTCCATGGTGAATGCGCTGGGGGCCTTTTATCCGGAATTGCAGGATACATCACGGAGCGAAGCCACCAATGTGACGGTGGCGCGGCTCCTTTCGAAGATACGAACACTCGCCGCCGTGTCCTATAATATATCCATCGGTCACAAGGTGATCTATCCGCGGCATGATCTGACCTACTGTGCCAATTTCCTCTATATGATGTTCGATTCTCCCGTGAAGCCCTATCTCATCGACGAGGACATCGTGGATGCCCTGAATGTGTTCTGGATTCTCCATGCGGACCACGAACAGAATTGTTCCACCACGGCCGTGCGTCTGATCGGCAGTGCCGGTGTCAATCTTTATGCGGCCGTATCGGCGGGGATATCGGCCCTCTGGGGGCCCCTCCATGGAGGCGCCAACCAGGCGGTTATCGAAATGCTTCAGAAAATCCACGATAGCGGTGGAGACATCGCCCCTTTCATCGCCCGGGCGAAGGACAAAAAGGACCCCTTCCGGTTGATGGGGTTCGGCCACCGGGTTTATAAAACCTTTGATCCCCGTGCTCCCATCATGGAAAAAATAGCTGAAATGGCGCTGCGGAAAATGAATACTCAGGATCCCCTTCTTGACATAGCGCGAAAATTGAGGGACGCTACGCTGTCGGATCCCTATTTTGTCGATCACCATCTCTATCCGAATGTGGATTTCTACAGCGGTATTTTTCTCAAGGCAATCGGGATTCCGTTGAACATGTTTACGGTAATGTTTGCCATTGGACGTCTTCCCGGCTGGATCAGCCAATGGAAGGAATGTCTCGACGATCCTGACCGCAAGCTCGACCGTCCCCGGCAGATTTATACGGGATCGGTGACAAGAGATTATACCCCCATTGATGAAAGAGACGGCTACCTGGTTCTGAAATCGGCCTGAACAGGCGCCGGTGAACAGAGAGAAAAGAGTATTCATGAAGAGAAAGGGACCCTTCGGGTTTACAATCCTAATCGTCATGGCCGTGGTGATACTCTGTGTGATCTCGGTTCCAGACTTCAGTGACGTTCCTTGTGGCGGCCTGCAGTTCTCCGATGCCGTTGCGGCGGTCGCGGCGCAGGAAGCCGCCCACGGGGGGCCCGTTCCGGAAACACCCCTGCGCGAGGAATCCGGTACCGATGACAAGAGTATCTACCGCACGCCCCTGAGGATACTGTCCGTTGCAGCCGTCGCCCTCCTCCTTGTCTGGTACATCAGGAAAAGAATGAAGTTATAGGAAGGTCCTTTCATGCGAAGAAAAGATAAAGAGATTGACGACAGAAGAGAGATCGACGCGATTATAGACCGGGCTGAAGTCTGCAGGCTCGCCCTCGCACGTGACAACGTACCCTATGTCGTTCCGCTCTGTTTCGGCTATGATGGAAGGTTTCTCTATTTCCACAGCGCCCGGACGGGCATGAAAATAGATATTCTGAGGAAAAACCCGCGGGCCTGTTTTGAAATCACCCCCCCCGATACGGAGGCGAAAGGCGATGGTCCTGCCGGTAACCGGACAATGCAGTATAAGAGCGTCATAGGATTCGGCACAGCGAGTTTCCTCGAAGACCTTGACAGCAGGCGTGAGGGACTGGCGGTGATTTTCAAGCACTATGCGCCGGGTCAACCCTTTCAGACAGAGGATAATGATATCGTGAAAACGGCCGTGATATGCGTGGACATAGTGTCCATAACCGGAAAAATGTCGGGACAGGAGACGAAGGAGACCGTCGAGGGACGAAGCCGGGAATGACCGTCCGGGTGAATCGACCCCTCCTTTGAGAGCTGTGTCCTGTAATTGCACAGAGGTGGATATCATGAAAAATCCCGTGCAGCGGGTTGCCGCCATACATGACCTTTCGGGGTTCGGGAGGGCTTCCCTCACCGTGGTCATACCGATTCTCTCGACCCTTGGCATTCAGGTCTGTCCCCTTCCCACGGCTGTCCTTTCGACGCACAGCAAGTTTCGCCACTTTCATTTTGTCGACTTGACCGACCATATGGATGCCTACATCCGCCACTGGAAAGACCTCAATCTTCATTTCGATGCCGTCTACAGCGGATTTCTG
Organism: uncultured Syntrophaceae bacterium; assembly: GCA_964441165.1. GTDB lineage: Bacteria > Desulfobacterota > Syntrophia > Syntrophales > UBA2210 > CAYTUH01. The sequence goes on along the minus strand of CAYTUH010000019.1, from coordinate 12,488 downwards.
GGATCTCCCCGTCAGGTCGACATCGTGATGGATTTCATCGATTATTTCAGCAGTGATGATCAGCTCGTCACCGTCGACCCGGTCCTGGGTGATGACGGCACGTTATACGGACCGCTGGGGATTGAAATGGTAGACCGGATGAAAACGCTGATTCGGAAAGCCGATATGATAACCCCCAATATGACCGAAGCAGCGTTGCTGTTGAATGAAGACTACCGGCCGACGATATCCCTGCAGGAGGCCAAAGACTGGGTCGTACGACTGGCGGAATACGGCCCCCGCATCGTTGTCATCACGGGCATTCCCGAGGATAAAGGGGGCAGGAACACATCGGTCGTTGCCTACAACCGCAGGGACCGGCGGTTCTGGAAGGTCATGTGCGAGTACCTGCCCGCCAGTTATCCCGGTACCGGTGACGCCTTTACCAGCGTGATTGTGGGGTGTCTTCTGAAAGGGGACAGCCTGCCCATTGCCCTCGACAGAGCGGTCCAGTTTATTTCGCTGGGCGTGCGGGCCACATTCGGGTATCAGTATGATACAAATGAGGGTATCCTGCTGGAACGTATTCTGAACAATCTTCAGTCGAGTGTGCAGATAAGCAGCTATGAAATCATCGAATAGCGCTCCCGGGACCTGTGCCGGCACGACGCGGGCGTTACGGGCGCAGTGACCGGAAGGGAAAGAGACGCGAATGTATCTATATGTCCTTATTTTTTTTATGGTTCTCGGGGCAGTCGACCTGATCTACGGTTTATACCGTGGAGACAGAATCAGCGTGCTAATGGGCGGCATCATGATATTCATCGCCGCGTCGATCCTTCACAAGAAATACAAGGAAGGGAAGAAGGAAAAAAAGGATTGAGGAACGCAGGCACAAAGTTCCTGAGGCACAAAGGCACAGAGGAAGAGAAAAAATACCAAAGCAGCAAAGTTCCTGAGTTCCAGAGTGCCAGTGCGTAAAAGGCAGCGCATAAGTTTATGAGTTCATAAGTTCTAAAGCAAAAGAACCGTCATTCCCGCAAACGCGGGAATCCAGGAAAAATGGATTCCGGATATCCGCTGACGCGAATTCCGGAATGACAGTAGGGATGATTTAAAGGTTTTTAAGATTTTGCTGATAGCTGACGGCTGAAAGCTGTTTTATCCGACGAAAAGGACAACCTACATAATGAGCAGAGAAAAAAATCCCGGGACGGGAACGAAGGCGGTTTGGGCAGGTGAGCAGGAAGCCCTGTGGCAGGGTGCCACGCAGGTTCCCGTGTCTCACAGCGTCTCTTATGGATATGATGATCTTGATCGGTGGCTGCGGGTGGGACAGGGCCGTGAGAAGGGTCACATATACGGCAGAAACACCAATCCCACCGTGGCCGTTTTCGAAGAAAAGGTGCGTCTCCTTGAAAACGCCGATGCATCCACCGCCTTTGCCACGGGAATGGCGGCAATCAGCAATACCCTCTTTACACTCCTGTCTCCCGGCGACCGGGTGGTGTCGATAAAGGACAGCTACGGCGGTACGAGCAAGCTCTTCCTTGAGTTCCTGCCGCGCTTCGGGATCGAGGCCGTCCTCTGCGATACCACCGACCATGCGATGATCGAGGCGGAAGTTGCAAAGGGCTGCAAAGTGCTCTACCTGGAAAGTCCCACGAATCCGACATTGAAGGTGGTCGATATTGCCCGCCTCGCCGATGCGGCCCATGGAGCGGGAGCACTCGTCGTGGTGGACAACACCTTCGCCACCCCCGTGAACCAGAATCCCCTTGCGCTGGGGGCTGATCTCGTCATCCACAGTGCCACGGAATTTCTGGGCGGCCAGGCCGATGCACTGGGCGGAGTGGTCTGCGGTGCGGCGGATATCGTCGGTCATATCTATCATTACCGTGAGATAAACGGTGCATCTCTCGATCCGATGGCGGCCTATCTCCTGCTGCGGGGAATGAAGACACTCCACCTGCGGGTTCAGCGTCAAAGCGAAAGCGCACTCGCCGTCGCCCGTTTCCTCAGCAATCATCCCGCCGTTGCGGAGGTCTTTTATCCCGGTCTCGAGAGTCATCCCCAGTATGGGATTGCACAGAGGCAGATGAAAATGTTCGGCGGCGTGCTCAGTTTTACCATTGAGGGAGATTTTAATGCGGTACGTCGATTTCTTCCCCGCCTGACCTATGCGCACCGTGCGGCGAATCTCGGCGCAGTGGAAACGATTGCCGGTCCCCCGGCGGTCACGAGCCACGTGGAGTGCACGGCCGAAGAGCGAATGGCCATGGGCATCCCCGAGGGCCTTGTCCGTTATTCCGTGGGTATCGAAGACGTGGAAGACCTGATCGACGATCTGGATCAGGCCCTCACCTTTGCGGTTACACCATAGCTGTTCCGGAGTGTCCTCGGCCATTCCCGGCCAGGCGCATGTGGAATGGGGCACGTTTCCGGTTTCCGCCGGGCATCACGGGAATGTCACCTCAGGCGGTGAGGCATGCCTTCAGACGGTCGAGTGACTTCTCCCGTCCCAGTGTGTCGACCAGCGTGGGAATGTCGGGACCGTGGCAGTTGCCGAAAAGGGCAAGCCTGAGGGGAAAATAGAAATTCTTTCCCTTAATGCCCAGTTCCGCAATTGCCTGTTTTACCAGGGCTCCCGTTTCTTCGAAGGTCCAGTCGGGACGGGCCTCCAGTCTTTCTATCCAGTACCGGAAGATTTTCTGGGACGGTTCCTCTTCCATGAGCACCCTGTCCTCATCGGAGAAAGTCAGATCTTCATAAAACATGCGGGCATGTTCCACTACATCTGAAAGGCAGTATATGTAATCCCGAGCGGTGTGAATAACCTTCAGATACTTCTCCCCGTCGCTGATGTCGATGCCGGCTTTTTCGAAATAGGGACGGGCCCTTTCGGCCACATAGGATACATCGAGATGCCGGACATAGTATCCGCCCATCCAGTTCAGCTTTTCCGTGTCGAATATGGCGCCCGCCTTGTTGATGCGTTCCAGGGAGAAGACCTGCTCCAGTTCCTCGAGTGTGTAGATCTCCCGGTCATCAGGTCCGTGCCACCCCAGCAGGGCGATAAAGTTCAGCAGTGCTTCGGGCAGGTATCCTGTTTCAAGGTAGCTCTCGACGGCCACATCTCCCTGGCGCTTGCTGAGCTTGCTTCTGTCGGAATTGAGAAGAAGGGGCAGGTGGGCAAAACGGGGAGGCTCCCACCCGAAGGATTCGTAAAGGAATATGTGTTTGGGGACACTTGACAGCCACTCTTCGCCGCGGATGACGTGGCTGATTTTCATGAGGTGGTCGTCAACGACGCTTGCCAGGTGATAGGTGGGGAATCCGTCGGACTTGATGAGGACCTGGTCGTCGATCTGCTCGTTCTCCATTGCCACCTTGCCGCGAACGATATCGTCAAAGACAATTCTTCCTTCATTCGGGTAGCGCAGCCGAATTACGCAGGGTATGCCCTGGTCAAGATTCTTCCTGACCTGATCTTCCGGCAGATTTCTGCACTTTCCGTCATACATGGTGGGACGTTTCGTTTTCTTCTGTACCTCCCGCAGGTTGTCGAGCCGTTCTTCCGTGCAGAAGCAGTAATAGGCCTTTCCCGATTCAACGAGCATCCGTGCATGTTCCTGATAGAGTGCAGACCGTTCGGACTGTATATAGGGGCCGTAGTCACCACCTGTATCGGGACCTTCATCATAGTGAAGTCCCACCATCCTGAGTGTCGACGTGAGGTTTTCCAATGCGCCCGGAATAAACCGCTTCTGGTCGGTATCCTCGATGCGAAGGATGAATTTTCCCTTATTGCCCCGGGCGAAAAGATAATTGAAAAGTGCTGTCCGCAGGCCGCCCACATGGAGATATCCCGTGGGACTCGGTGCGAATCGTACCCGTACGTCACTGTATGTCGATGCCGTCATGTTTCGTTCCTCTTTTTATAATCGTTCGTCATTATATCGTGGATAGGCGACAATCTCAAACAACTTGACAAAGGGGTGTTCCCGTGGATGATCGCAATGGCACTGATTATGAGGTTCTTTGAAAGTTGTCGTATATACTGATAAAAGCGAATTTTTCACGCGACGCACTCTTAGTCCATTCCCCTTCTGTTTGTCAAGTAAAAGAAGACAGCCGTCGATGCAGCGAGGATAATGATGTGCCCCCTCTGCCGCCTGTTTCACTGTGCCGGAATGGCGCGCCCGTTCGGCCGCTTTTATTTATTGTAATATTATATCATGCAGTTACAACGAAAAACCCATCTTGACGCATTTCGTGCCATTGTGACGCGCTGCCGCCTTTCTCAACGATTGATCCGGTCCGGGAGAGGCGATGCATTTGTGCATCATCTGGGGCTGCGAGGATGCAAAAATAAAAAAAGAGCGATAACAGGCCCTTTGACCGGCTCGGCACACATGTAAAAATGCATGATGCATCCGTGCATTCTTAATGGTGTGGGAGCTTATATGTCAGTTAATACGAGTAGATGGATTGTTTGTATGAATAAAATGATGCATAACGGCATTATTTTCTGCGGTCTCCTTTTTGCAGTGAAAGGGTTTTATGACCGACAAGGCGTCATAACACCATGTTTTATTGAATTATTTGAGGTTCAGTCTATTAATGGGCAGACTGGCACGGAAATTGATAGGCAAAGTTGTATCGCTGAGACACCGTGTCGGTGAAAGGTATTCTATCACAGAGGACAAACAGAGAGATCACTCGGCTTAATAATAAAAGACCCCAGGGTCACATAAGCACGGTTGGGTTCTTCAACCGGATATCATTTATCAAGGTTTCAGAATTTGTCTTCTGAGCAAGGAGGAAAAGAGATGAGGAAAGAAAGAGAGTATGGTGGAATTCAACCGGGGATTCCATTGGGTCCGCTGACATTGCGTATTCCCTTCGTTCACTACCGGTTTGAGTGGGCCGACTATATTCAGGGTCTTCTGATGTGTACGGTCTGTCTCGCCATTATTCCGGTATTGACAAGCAAACTGGGCATGTCCTTTGAAGTCGCACTGGCCATCGTCATTCTGAACGGTACGCTGTACCTCACGCACGTGTTGTTCGGTGATCCCGTCGTTCCCGGGTGGGTCACGCCGGCAATCCCGCTGCTGATCGCATACTGCGTGACATTCGAGGCAGGTGTGGAACGTATGCAGTCATTGATTGCCTTTGAAATGACCTTCGGTCTTTTCTGCGTCATTCTGGGAGTCACCGGTCTCGCCAAGAAGTTCATATCGCTCATTCCGAATGCCGTTCAGGCGGCGATTCTCATGGGTGCGGGTTTCGCGGCGGTCATCCTGATCTTCAAGCCCGGTGAGGGACTGAAGAGTTTCGATTCCTATCCCTGGACAACCATTATTTGTATCGGTCTCGCCTATTATTTGCTGTTCTCGGACCAATTCAAGAAGATCAGGAAGAAGAACAAGGCACTGTGGTACCTTTCCAATCTCGGCATGATGCCCGCCCTGGCGCTGGCCGTTTTCGTGGGACCGCTTACCGGTGAGATTCCCTGGCCGACCTACGACGCCAAGATTTTTACCAGTCCGGATTTCGGAGCCCTGATCAGAGACTGGACCATGCTGGGAGCCATTCCTGTACCACCTCTGAAAATGTTTTTCACGGGCATTCCCATGGTCATCAGCGCCTATATCGTGGTGTTCGGTGACGTGATCCAGAGTCAGGCGCTGCTCGAAGACGCGCAGAAGTATCGTCCCGACGAAGACGTCGATTACAACCCCAACAGGTCGCACATCATATTCGGTACCAGAAACCTCATCATGAGCGTCTTCGGTCCCGATATCTCAATGTGCGGACCTCTCTGGGCAGCCATGCAGGTCGTTATCTGCGAACGTTATAAACACGGCCCCCAGGCCATGGAGTCGATCAATGGCGGTGCCGGTTCCTTCCGTTTCGGTACCTGGACGGGATATTTCCTTGCCCCCATTCTCGCCACGGTGAAACCGATTCTTGGTGTCGGACTGATATCGACAATGCTGATCCAGGGATACGTCAGTGTCCGCGTCGGTGTGTTGAAGGCGCGTTCCTTCAACGACCTGGGCATTGCAGGCGTAGCCGGCGCGATCCTGGCAACCCGCGGCGCCGCATGGGGACTTGGTGCGGCGATCATTCTCTGTCTGTTGATTTATGCGGGAACTTCCAAGGAACATGCATACATGACCGAGGAACCCATATTCCCCTTCAATCATCCTGACAAGCTCGATGCGGAAATCAGGGAACTGATGAAGAACGAACAGTAAAACCTCGATTGTCTTTCGGATTTCATGATCTCTGTAAGACATCTTACCAACTCCGCCCATACACTCCGCCTCCTCCCTGTTGCAGGGGGGAGGCAGGGTGGGGCTCCTCACGATCAGTCTTATACAAAACAATACACTGGCTTTACAGGGAGCAGGCATATATACTCTGAGGCATTCTATCGAGAGATGCCGGATGGAGTTTGACACAACAGAAAATCCTTCATATGTGTGGGAGAGGAGGATAGCAAGGGCATGGGGAGAATAGATGGCATTCATTGAGGGGTATCCGGGAGAAAAAGTAAAAGGAACCACAATCAGGCACTGGGGCTTTCTGGTGATCGTTGCCGTCATGCTGGTGGGACTCATGAGCTACTTTTCCAGTGACTGGAAAGCCGAGTTGCCTTCGACGCTCTTCACCGTTTCCATCATTCTGGCGATTGTGCTCTTTGTGTCCCATAAGGTCAATCCACTGGGGTGGAAAAAGATGCTCCAGCGGAACTCCTTTGAGAGGACACTCGCCCAGGATCAGATGATCGCCGACCGGCTTGCCGAACTCGATGATTCTCACTTCATATTTCACGATATTACCTTCGAGCTGTTTCATGTGGAGCACCTCGTTATTTCGCCGCGGGGAATATTCGTTATCGCGGCAATAAGGCAGAACCAGAAGCTTACCATACAGAAAAATTCTCTCTTTGCGGGGGATGAACTCCTTGACAAGGTGACGGGAAGCCTCTGGCGCGTGTGCCACCTTGTCAATATCGTCATCAGGAAGGGGTTCAGCGAGGAGGTAATGCCGAAGCCACTGCTCGTCAGCCCGGAAGCTCAGTCTGTCGATGTCGGTGACTTTGACGGTATTGCCGTAATGACGCTGGACCGGATGAATGCATGTATCGAAGGCCGGAAGGAAGAGCATATCCCACAGAAACTCGTGGAGAGTTTTGCCTATTATATCAAGAAGCGCTATACCTAACAGCCGTTCTGTGCTGCAGGAGGAGGTCGTATCAGTGGATCGCATCCCTTTCGAGAAATTACCCCCCAAGGTAAAATACGCCATCATCACCCTTTTCAGCGCCTGGGGTTTTTTTGTCCTTGCCCAGGCCTTCTTTTACGGCCGGATTTCCTTTATCCTTTCTACCATGGGAATATTCTGCTGCGTGATCGCCTATTCCCTCAAGAACTGGGGTCGGATTGTCTGTATATTGATGAACCTGTTCATCGTGGGCGCACATGCCGTCAATCTCTACAATCTTAGTAGAGAAGATGCCCTGGTCAGCGGACCTGCACTCATCGCGCTGGGGAACATCGCCCTCTTCTCGGCGGCGACGTACTTTCTCCTGAACCGTGAGACAGCCCTTTTTTTCAAAACGAAGCGCCCCCAAGGCATCCGGAGCGACACGACCTGAAGGGTCTGCTGATATGATTGCCGGGGGCAACTGCTCGGGAACGTTAATTTTGTCTTGACTCGCCACTATGGCTATGGTAGATTCCGTTTTAATTCAGAGGTGTTATGGTAATGACAATAGAACTCACAACAGGTAATCTTTGCTGGTGGTGGCAGGAGGACATATCCCTGCCTGCGTGAGTTCAGCTGCACAAAAGAGACAATGAGAGCCGTGGGTAAGGAAATAATTCATCCCACGGCTTTTTTATGTGTTTTTGAGCCACGGGAAACCCCGTGGCTTTTTTATTATACCGGAAACAATCGGTTCCGGAAAAATTATGATCAGTTGAAGGCACACCACAGGCAAAGGAGGAGAACCAATGAAACAGACAAAAGTATTTTTGAATGAGAGCGAGATGCCCCGGCAGTGGTACAATATCATGGCAGATATGCCGACACCCATGAGTCCGCCGCTTCATCCGGGAACAGGGAAACCCCTGGCGGCCGAGGATATGGCAGCCATTTTCCCCATGAATCTGATAGAGCAGGAAATGAGTTCTGACCGCTGGATCGATATACCCGAAGAGGTCCTGGAAAAGTATATGCTCTGGAGACCGAGCCCGTTATACCGGGCCCATAATCTTGAAAAGATCCTGGATGCACCCGTGAAGATCTATTACAAAAACGAAGGGGTAAGCCCCGCCGGTTCTCACAAGCCGAATACGGCTGTCGCCCAGGCCTATTACAACAAGAAATTCGGGATAAAAAAGATTTCAACCGAAACAGGCGCCGGTCAGTGGGGAAGTGCGCTCAGCATGGCCTGCAACATGTTCGGTCTCGAGTGCAGGGTATTTATGGTGCGGGTAAGTTACGACCAGAAACCCTACCGGCGGCTGATGATGCAGACATGGGGTGGTACCTGTTTCCCGAGCCCCAGCGAGGAGACGGAAACGGGGAGAAAGGTCCTCGCCGAACACCCCGATTCACCCGGGAGTCTGGGGATTGCCATAAGCGAGGCAATTGAGGATGCCGTCGGCCACGAAGATTCCCGTTATTCTCTGGGAAGTGTGTTGAACCATGTTCTCCTTCACCAGACGATTATCGGTCTGGAGGCGCAGAAGCAGCTTGAGAAAGTTGGTGATTATCCGGATGTGGTCATTGGCTGCGCCGGTGGCGGAAGCAATTTTGCCGGTCTTGCCCTCCCGTTCACGAGAGACAAGATACATGGTAAAGATATTTCGATTATCGCCGCCGAAC
>CAYTUH010000019.1:0-3592 GCA_964441165.1 uncultured Syntrophaceae bacterium | reverse complement strand
GACGTCCTGTCCAACCCTCACGATGGGACCCTTCGGATACGATTTCGGAGACCTCGCAATGTCGACGCCCCTTCTGGCCATGTACTCGCTGGGTCACGATTTTGTTCCCGCGCCGATTCATGCGGGAGGATTGAGGTACCACGGCATGGCTCCGATTATCAGCCATCTTGTGAAGGAAAATATCATCGAGCCCCGGGCATATCATCAGCTCGAGACATTTGAGGCAGGGATAGAGTGGGCACGGTCCGAGGCCTTCATCCCCGCTCCCGAAACGAATCACGCCATTGCAGCAGTGATTCAGGAGGCGAAACGGGCGAAGGAAGAGGGAAAAGAGAAGGTGATTCTCTTCAACTGGAGCGGTCACGGACTGGTCGATCTGGCGTCCTACGATGCCTATCTCTCGGGGAAGCTGACGGACTATCGGCTTCCGATAGAAGAGATCGAGAGGGCGAAGAAGGTCATTGGCCAGTACCCGAAACCGTAAAAGAGAGTTTCAAGTTTCAAGTTAGAAGTTTAAAGTTACAAACGGCTCCATACTTGAGACCTGAAACTTCAAATGTATAAATGGAATGATAATGAAAAGATTTGACCATTTGGTTTTGAGATGTCCCAGATTGGGAGGGGAGATTACCTTTGCTTACTGTAGAAAGGAACAGGGTGATCTTCCCTGCCCGAGAATTATACGGTGCTGGCAGGATTTAATTCCGGCAGAGCAGCATTTGCGGGAGTTCCTTTCGAAGGATGAATGGGACCGCTGTTTCAACGCACCGCCGAAAGACAAGATCACCACCATATTTGAGATCGTTGATGAAGTGCAGAAGCGTAAGAAAATTTAGAATTTTCTCAAAGTGTGGTATTGTGCCTCTTACAATAAGACAGGCTTCTATGGCTGTCTGATCTTAAGGGACAGTGCTTTTCATGCATCTCTTCGATGAGCGGGAAAAAGAAACGGAAATGATGAGCCGTCCGCTGGCGGACAGAATGCGGCCGAAGCGCATTGATGAATTTATCGGCCAGGATCATCTTCTCGGGAAAGAGAGTCTCCTCCGGCGGGCCATTGAGGAAGACCGGCTTTTTTCAGTCATTTTCTGGGGTCCTCCCGGAACAGGCAAAACAACGCTGGCCCGAATTATTACGGGGGAAACGAAGTCCCATTTCGAGACTTTCTCGGCGGTCCTTTCGGGGGTGAAAGAAATAAAAGCCGTCGTTGCCGAGGCAAAATCGCAACTCCGCTATAATAAACAGAAAACGATTCTTTTCGTCGATGAGATTCACCGGTTTAACAAGGCCCAGCAGGACGCCTTCCTCCCGCATGTGGAGAGCGGCCTCATTACGCTTATCGGGGCGACTACGGAAAACCCCTCCTTTGAAGTGATCGCGCCCCTTCTTTCGAGAACGCGGGTTCTGGTATTGAAACCCTATTCGGAGGAACAGCTTGTCGCCATAATGAAAAGAGCGCTGACCGATACGGAAAAAGGCCTGGGCGTTCTGTCTCTCATGCTTGATGATGATGCCTTGAATCACATTGTCCGGACGGCTGACGGAGACGCCCGGACGGCGCTGAACAGTCTTGAAGCTGCCGCATCAATGGTGCGGGAGCGAGACGAACAAGACAGAAGAATAACGATTGCCGTTGCTGAAGAGGCGATTCAGAAAAAAGCCCTCCAGTATGATAAAGCGGGAGAGGAACATTACAACCTTATTTCCGCCTTTCACAAAAGCCTTCGCGGGAGTGATCCCGATGCCGCGCTCTACTGGCTTGGGCGCATGCTCGAAGCGGGTGAGGACCCCCTCTACATAGCCAGACGTATGGTGCGGTTTGCCTCGGAAGACGTGGGAAATGCCGACCCGCACGCATTGTCAATTGCCGTATCGGCGATGCAGGCATTTCAGTTTATCGGACTTCCCGAGGGAAATCTTGCGCTGGCACAATCTGCCGCCTATCTTGCCACAGCCCCCAAAAGCAATGCCCTCTATGCCGGCATGGGAAAGGTAAAGGAGACAATCAACAAGACGGGGTATCTGCCCGTGCCGCTTCATATCAGAAACGCGCCCACGACTCTGATGAAAGATCTGGAATACGGAAAGGGATACCAATACGCCCACGATTTTCCCGATGCCTATGTGCCCCAGGATTACCTTCCGGAAAAACTTCGAGGACACACCTATTACGCGCCTGCCGAACGGGGGTACGAAAAGATCATCAAGGAACGCCTCGACAGGTGGCACAAACTGAGAGAAAAGGCACGCAGGGAAAAAGAAAAGAAGACGCCCGCCTGAAGGGTCTTTTCTCCCGGCTTTCGTCCCGTCTTCAATGCATCAAATGCACCATAGAGATTACATATCTTGAAAACGGCGGTTCGCCGCCTTTCTCGTATTCCTTTATAAAAGCTTCTGTTGTCCGAATATTTAGGGATCAAGTCCCTGAAAGTGCTTAATCTTCGTCAATAATCGCCACAGGCCTGACCCATCCCGCACTCGCCCCCTTGATCTTGGTGGGGAAACAGCAGACCGTGAACCCGTGGGGGCGGCCGATTGCCGACAGGTTCGCCATCTTTTCCATGTGGCAGTATCCTGTTTCAATACCGGCGAAGTGTGCTTCCCAGATGACACGGGGGTCGCCGGTCTCCTTGAATTCCCGGGCAAGAAACGGCAGGGGGCGGTCCCAGCTCCAGGCATCGATGCCCACGACTCTCACGCCCTTGTCGGTGAGATAGAGCGTGCTTTCCCGGTCCATTCCGGCCCCCCTGACGAGGTATTCCTCGGTGCCCCAGAATGTCTCGGCGCCGGTCTGGACGAGTACGATATCGAGGGGTTTGATCTCGTAGCCGATTCGGTCCAGTTCCCCTTCCACATCGGTTGCGGTGATACGCTCCCCGTCACCCTTGTGACGAAAATCGAGGAGCACGCCGTCATTGAAACACCACTCAAGGGGGATTTCATCGATAGTCATTGCGGGTTTTCCCTTGTCCATGGTGGGATGATAATGATAAGGCGCGTCCAGGTGTGTGCCGCTGTGAGTCGTTAACGTCATGAATTCAAGTGCCCATCCAAGACCTCCCGGCAATTGCTCTTTCTCAACACCCGGAAAAAAATCCTTCATTGATTCGGCACCGATTACATGATCGATATAGTCGATATTGGGAATCATCATGGGTGGGTCGCTGGGCAGGCCCGCTTCGATACTGACACTGAGATCTATGAAACGTTTCTTTTTCATCCCGGCTCCTCTCTTTCGCGAAAATGTGATATAGAATAGCCTGTTTCTTTAAACTATTATCATGCTTCCTTCAATTGCAATATCGCGTGGTGTGATGAAAGAACGGTATGTCTTCCCGATCCGGACACCGGGTGTGGGGCCTTGAATGGGGCTTTCATTTTTTTGACGTCAGTTACCGGTCTGTTACGGTAAGCACGACGACCATAAAGGTGACAGGGAATGAGAAGAAACGAATCAAAAGAACGTATGGTGCAGCTGCTTGAATCGGCGGGTATTACCATCGACGGGTCACATCCCTATGATATACAGGTTCACAATGATGAGTTCTACGACCGGGTAATAGGAGAGGGCATGATTCCCGTAAGAGTGTCA
>CAYTUH010000018.1:13843-15070 GCA_964441165.1 uncultured Syntrophaceae bacterium | reverse complement strand
TTATCATGACCGTCAGGAAGGTTACACCATAGGTCCCCCCGAGGTCGGCAATCTGGATGAACGGTGAAAACGGCACAAGCGCATACCCCGCCATTCCCCAGGGAACCATCAGGGGAATCAACTCCTTCAGATATTCAATAAAGATCCAGAGAGACGGTACGACAAGAGCATGAAAAAAGAGGCGCTCCTCCTGCAGAAAACGGTAGGCCGCGGCGAAGAGGGCATAAAGCAGTCCCGTGGGAAGAAGGACACAGGAGAGAAAAAAAAGAGTCGCCGCTGCCAGTGACAGGCCGTATTGATATAACAGGGCGTGAAGAAGCCCGTATCCCAGCCCCGCTGCGATCAGGACGCCGAAAATGAAGCCCCGGATGCATTGCTGTGCATATCCCCTCGACGCTTCGAGAGCGATAAAAAGGGGAATGAGTGCCACGAAGGCGCAGGCCCAGAGTGAGAGCGGGGGAAAGGCACAGACATAGAGGAGTGACGAGATGATTGCCGGTATCATAGTGCCACATAGAGAAACGGTATATGGAAGCCACCACGGTTCTGCGGAAAGGGATTCCCCCGTCACCGCATAAAAGAGGGGATGGCCTTTCGGGGCCATCCCCCTGTGCATGCATGATCATTCGAGGACTATTTAATATCCCCAGTCTTTCAGTTCCGTTGCCACGTTTACGAAGAACTCGGGGGCATCGAATCCCGGCGTGTATCCGAAGAGATGTCCCACCATGTTCAGATGGTCGCAGCCGGCGCTCCACCAGGCAGCATCTTCCACGCCCCGGAAGGTGCCCCACTGCGCGCTGGTCACGCTCACCAGCCCGTCATTTGCCCCCTCGTAGCCGAGCAGGATCGGCCATGTGGCGATGAAATACCAGTTCCGTGCGTCGATTGCCATGGTTTTGATCTTGGCGGCCCAGCTCTGGTAGTAAATGCCCGGCATGTTCGGTGTGTTGGGATTGAAGGTGTTGATCATGTAGGACCGGGTCAGGTCGTAACCGTTCTGGAGGCTGTTCGGGTCGGTATCGCCGAAGATGAAGGCGTAGACGAAATCGAATGTGTCGCCCACCAGCCACTCAAGGGAATCGGGTACGACCCCCACGACAACGTCGGCGATGGCGCTTCCACGGTGAGGACCCGCCAGGCTGGTGTAACTCGCCACATAGGGCGCAAGTCCCAGGTTGGAGATGGCATACCGGGTATAGAGTGTACCGTGCGAGTGGCCGATGA
>CAYTUH010000018.1:8539-13833 GCA_964441165.1 uncultured Syntrophaceae bacterium | reverse complement strand
GTTTTGAATCATCGTGCGAAACAACCGGTCGAACGCTTCCGGCGCATGCCGGTAAAAAATCTTGGGATTTCTGACCGGCGCATAGCGCGAAAAGAAGTCGAAGTGGCCGATGATATTCGCCTTTGATTTTCCCGATACCGCGAGAATCTGGAGGTACTGGGCCTTGAAGTCGGCTGCCTTGTTTGCCGTGCTGTCCATGGCATTCACGGCGGTCACATAGACGTCGCACCCCTCGTCTTCAAGGGCATCTTCGATACCCCACCAATAATCGACAAATCCGAGGATTTCCGCAGTTGCTCCCATGCCGTGAGCCAGTACCACCGGATACTTCGTCTGGCAGGCATCATTACTCCCCCCAGCAAAGGCCCCGGAAGGCAGGGCAAAGCACACCACCAACAGCAAGACAAAGAATAGTCTCCTCATGATTCCCTCCTTCTTGAATTTTACAACGGATACTAAAACTTCTAAGCGGAGCAAGGATAAATGTCAAGAAATAATCATACCGGAAAGTCTTTTATTATCCCTTGACAGGGTGAAAAAAGGCCATTATTGTTCCATAGCATATGTGGACCATAGTCTATAACATACTCTTATCCGTCGCGGCCCTTTTCCTCGTTCCCTATTACCTGCTGAAAATCCTCGTGACCGGAAAATACAGGAAAAGTATCGGTCCGAAATTCGGGTTCATCCCCTCCGGCGTCACCGACGCCATGAAGGGACGACCGCGGATATGGATGCATGCGGTCTCCGTGGGGGAAGTGACGGCGGCGGCTCCCGTTATTTCCTCGTTACGAGAGGAACTGCCCGATGCGTGCATCGTCCTGTCCACCAGCACGGAGACCGGTCAGGAGATGGCCCGCGGAATGGTGGCGGATGCCACGGCCATTTTTTATTATCCACTTGACATCCCCCTGGTCGTCAGGCGTGTCATGGACCGTGTCAAACCCGATATCTTTGTCCCCGTGGAAACGGAAGTGTGGCCGAATTTTATTCGCCTGTGCAGAAAACGGGGCATCAGGGTGGCCATGGTGAACGGGAGGATTTCGCCGCGCTCCTTCAGAAAGTACCGGCTGACACGCTTTTTCTGGAAAGACATCTTTAACATGATCGACAAGATAGGTGCCATATCGCCCATCGATGAGGTGCGCCTGAAACATCTCGGTGTCTATGCATCCAAGGTGCATCTCATGGGAAATGCCAAATACGACGGCCTCGCCGCGAAAAGTTCCCCGTTGCTGCGGGACGAGATAGGGGCGGTGCTGAACATCGCGGCCGGTTCGAGGGTGCTCGTGGCGGGAAGCACCCATGGCGGGGAGGAAGAGGTGGTTCTCGACGTCTACCGCCGGCTGCGGGACTCATACCCGGATCTGCTCCTGGTACTTGTTCCCCGTCACATCGAGCGGACAGAGGAGATACAGACGCTCATCCGGTCAAAGGGATTTGCTCCCGCCATTACCATGACGGAAATCAGGGAAGGAAGAAAACGGGGTTCAGAACCCATTATCGTGATCGATGTCATCGGAGAACTCTTCAAGGTCTACAGCCTGGCCACGGTGATCTTCTGCGGCGGAAGCCTCGTTCCGAAGGGGGGGCAGAATATACTCGAAGCGGCGGCCTGGGGAAAGGTGGTGCTCTATGGGCCATCCATGGAAGATTTCAGTCAGGAAAAAGAGGCGCTGGAGCGTGTCGGTGCCGGTATCACCGTCGCGAATACCGACGCATTCCTGAGAGAAGTGGATATGCTGATGGCAGACCCCGATATCCTGCGTGACAGGGGAGAAGCGGGAAGACGCATGGTGCATGCCAATATGGGTGCGTCCCGCCGCTATGCAGGGATGGTAATGTCCCTTCTCGGGAAATGACGATATCTACATCTCCGCCCGCTTCATATACTCGTTCCATCGTGAATCCACCGACGACTGAAAGCGGTTGAGCTGTTCGATGCTCATCTTCTTGAAGCGTCCCTGTTTCTCCACGTAGTTAACGACGGGGAGCCTCTTTCCTTTTTTCGCGAGGGTCTCGCTCCTGCCGGTAAAGCGGAACTTCCCGTTTTCGATTTCAAAGAGGACAAGAATTCCCGTTTCAACAGCCAGTTTGCCGATTCTCACCGTTTCCCGAGCCGGGTAACCCCAGCCGGGAGGACAGGGTGTGTCGATGTGGATATAGCGGGTTCCCTTGATGCGCTTCGCCTTGACGAATTTCTCGTAGAGGTCGATGGGGTAAGCCGGCGATACCGTGGCGAGATAGGGGATGTCGTGGGCTTCCATGATTTTGATGAGATCTTTTTTCTTTTCCTGCTTGGTGAGCAGCGGGGTAGTCGTGGTGAGTGCTCCCATGGGCGTGGCACCGGAACGCTGGGTTCCCGTATTCATATACGCTTCGTTGTCGTAGCAGGCAAAAATGAAGTCGGTGTTCCTCTCCGCTGCCCCGCTGAGCGACTGGATCCCCATATCGTAGGTGCCGCCGTCGCCGGTCAGGGCCAGTACGGTAATGTCCGGTTTGTTAAGGGCCTTCAATGCCGCCACGATGCCCGATGCCGATGCGGCGTTGCCGGCAAAGGTGATATTGATGGCCGGTATCCGCACCGATGTGTTGGGGTAGAGGCCGTGAAGGACGCAGAGACAGCTTGGCGGAAGCGCCACGATGGTGTTCTCGCGCAGCGCCTTCAATATATAGCGGTAGGCGAGTGAAAGCGCGCATCCCTGACACGCCCGGTTCCCCGGTAGAATGTATTCCGTATCGTTTATCCTGAATATGTTTTCCTGCATGATCAAGACCCTGTGCGGCAGTTAAGCCAGATGGTTTTATTATCCCTGTTTCCCCGTTCCAACTCATCCAGAGAGGCGCGGACGGCTTCCGTCAGTTCGCGGGCCTTGACGTCCCGTCCCCCGATTCCCGCAATATAGTTGTGCAGGGGTGCCGTGATCCCCGTTCCGTAAAAAGCGGCTTTCAAGTCCGATGAAAGACCGCCGTCGAATCCGTAACTGAGGCATTTCTCAAAGGCGATGATCGCCCGCGCTTTTTGAAATGCTGCGGCAACCTGACGCCGGGGAAAGGGTCTGAAGACCCTGATGCCGACGACACCCGCCTTGATCCCCTCGTCGCGCAGGCTGTCGGCGGCGACGGTCGCCTCGGCGGCGATCGAACCCATGCCCGTGAGGATAATATCGGCATCGTCCGTGCGATATTCCCAGATCAGGCCGCCGTGATCCCGTCCGAAAATGCGGGCATATTCGGTGCCGACATCGGTGATGACATCGAAGGAGTTCAACAGGGCGTCCTGCAGCTTATAGCGCATTTCCATGTAGCCGTCGCACATGACGCCCTCGTGGTTTTCCCGTCTCCAGGGGAAAAAAACGGGGTTCACCGTCCGGGGATTCTCCGGCGATATTTCGGTATGGGGTTTGTAGGGGGGCAGGAAATCCGCCACTTTCTGTGCATCGGGAATTTCCACGGGCATCATGGTGTGGGAGAGGACAAAACCGTCATAGCAGACCATCACGGGAATATAGACCGATTCGGCGATGCGGTATGCCTGGATGACGGTATCGATGATTTCCTGGTTGTTGCGGCAGTATATCTGGATCCATCCCGTGTCCCGCTGGGAAAAGGAATCCTGCTGATCGTTGAAGATCGACCAGGGCGCCCCCACGCCCCTGTTGACACAGCACATGACAATGGGGAGCCGGGAACCTGCCGCCCAGTGGATCTGCTCGTGCATGTAGAGCAACCCGTTGGAGCTTGTGGCGGTGAAGACCCGTGCCCCCACCGTTGAGGCCGATATGCATACCGTGAGGGCGGAATGTTCCCCCTCCACCCTGACATATTCTGCCCGCAGTTCCCCTCCCTCGACATAGGTGGAAAGCTTCTCGGCGAGACTGGTCTGGGGGGTGATGGGATAGGCCGCTATCACGTTGGGTTTTGCCAGTTTCACGGCGAGTGCTGCCGCCTCGTTGCCCGTAATGATCCGTACGTCACTCATCGCACTCGTCCTTTCGCACCATCCTGATTGCATTAGGCGGACATTCCTCGGCACAGATGCCGCAGCCCTTGCAATAGTCCAGATCAATCCGTACCGGTATGGTCATGCTGACCACGCCGTCGGGACAGTAAAGCCAGCAGAGGAAGCAGGCCGCCTTCCCCTTTGTTTCCGGGATGCACTTTGTGTGGTCAATAACCGGTTTCAGATCGCTCCAATCGCCTGTTTTGCCTGCTTCACCCACGGCGGGAGTGCAGACGCCGGCGATATTGGGGTCCCTGTCTTTCATAGTACAGACCTGTTACCTTTCCTGTAGAATATGCGTTCGCTCGCAGGCAATCTTGATCGCCGCGAAATTCGGATAGGCCTGATCATCGGACATCTTCTTTCCCAGACCCTTCTCGACGTGTTCCAGTGATACGATCCGGGACACGAATACGAGCGAGCCGATGAGGGGCGTATTGACGGTGGGAAGACCGCCGACAAAAAGATGTTGTTCCCGGGCAATTTTGGCGGCATCGACGACGGCCACCCGGGTGCACCCCCCTATCGAAACCTCTTCCGGCGCACGGGACGTGTTGAGAATGATGACTCCTTCGGGCTTCAGCCGCTCCGTAATATCCATCACCTCCAAGAGGGATTCGTCCAGGACGACAGCAAAGTCGGCCCGCTCAATCTGGGAGAAGGTTCGCACCGGTTCGGGCGCTATTCTCGTTGATGCCGTCAGCGGCGCGCCCCGTCGTTCCGGTCCGAAGGTGGGTGCAGCCGTCACACCCTTATATCCCGCTATATAGGCCGCTTCTGCGAGAACCTGTGAGGCGAGGACAACTCCCTGGCCGCCTCGTCCGTACCATATGATCTCGTACATCCCTGTCCCCTTCACCGTAGTGTAATGCAAAAAAAAAGGCCATGGGGTGTGCCCATGACCTTTGATGCTTCCTACCGTTCTACTTCATATTCGGCTATCAACAGGCCACGGGTATGTAGCCCCGGTAAGAGCGAGATCCAGCAACGCACCTAAAAATACCGATTCTCTTACCTTATAGCGTGTCATCCTGATATCCTTGCGTGAAGTGTGAAGGTTTCTATACTAAATGAAAAAGAAAGTCAATATAATATTTTAAGCGTGCCTGATTCGTTGACCGGAGCATGGTGATTTGTTATGTCTGCAATTTAACGAACATGATATTGATGACGCTCCGGAAAGGGGCGTGAAAGAGGAGGGACAAACTATGGAGCTTGGTTTACGAAACAAGGTGGTCCTCGTTGCGGGGGGGAGCCTGGGGCTCGGGAAGGCTGCAGCCTGGGAACTCAG
>CAYTUH010000018.1:4292-8529 GCA_964441165.1 uncultured Syntrophaceae bacterium | reverse complement strand
ATCGCTATCGGTGCCCTCGATGATGCCGACCTCTCCCGTGCGGCGGAGGATATCCGGGCGGAGACGGGAGGAGAGGTGATCACCATTCCTGTCGATCTCACCGATATGGAACAGGCCCGGAACTTCGTCAGGCAGGCCGTGGCACATTACGGCACCGTGGATATCCTGGTGAACAATGCCGGCGGCCCTCCGTCGGTGCCTTTCCTCGAGATTGATGACGACCTGTGGCATTTCGGCTTCAGGCTGAATCTCATGAGCACGATCGCCATGACCCGGGAAGTGGTGCCCCTGATGAAGGATAAAAAATGGGGGCGTATCATCAATATGACCTCCATATCGGTGAAGCAGCCCATTGACGGTCTCATTCTGTCCAATACCATCAGATCGGGTGTGATCGGCTTTGCCAAGACCCTCTCGACTGAACTTGCCCCCTTCAATGTGACGGTGAACAGCGTATGTCCCGGCTATACGCTCACCGACCGGGTACGAAACCTCGCCGTGACCATCGCCGAGCGGGAAGGAACGGAACCCGATGCGGTGATCCGGCAATGGGAGTCCTCGATTCCCATGGGACGGCTGGGAACGCCGGAAGAGTTTGCCGCCCTGGTGGCCTTTCTCGCATCGGAACGGTCTGGATACATTACCGGTGCGGCGATCCAGATCGACGGCGGATGGTACCGGGGCGTGATGTAACCTCGGAAAAAGCACGGGATATGCAGAGGTCTGCCGTGGGGTTTCCTGCCTTTATCTTTCGCTTTTCCCGGTGCCGCAGATGCCATGATGGCGAGAACCAGAGAGGCCCTGACACCGGCGGGTATGCCTTTCACCGAACCGTCAATCGTCGGTTTCTTCCGGGTATGACGTGACCAGCTTGTTTATCACCGTCTCGATCCTGTCAAGCACGGGAGGAAAGGTCTCCTGGTGGAGTGCCGAGATCGGTATCGCCGTGAAGCGCTGGCAAAGATTGACGAGAAGTTCCCTGTCGGCGACGAGGTCAACTTTATTGAACAGGGTGATACGGTTTTTTGTCTGCAGTTCCAGCTCTTCGAGAATCAAGTCCACCGCCCTGATATGGTCCTCGAAATGGGGGGTTGAGATATCGACGATATGAAGGAGGAGGTCGGCTTCGTGCAATTCCTCCAGTGTTGACCGAAAGGCGGCAAAGAGTTCCTTCGGGAGATTGCGTATGAACCCCACCGTGTCGGTGATAATGGCCTCGGTGTCCCGGGGAAAGCGAAGTCGGGAACTTTTCGGGTCGAGAGTGGCGAAGAGCTTATCTTCGGTGAGGACCGTGCTTTTCGTGAGGGCATTGAGCAGCGTCGATTTTCCGGCGTTGGTGTATCCCACAATCGATATGACGGGCAATCCCCGTTTTATCCGTTTCAGCCGCCGCTGCCCCCTTCTTTTTCCGATATTCTTGAGATCTTTTTCGAGCCGTACAATCCTGTCACGCACACGTCGACGGTTTATCTCGAGTTTCGTTTCTCCCGGCCCCCTTCCCCCGATACCGCCGGTGAGGCGCGACATGGCGGTGTTCTTGGTAATGAGCCGGGGGAGGAGGTATTTCAATTGTGCCAGTTCAACCTGGATCTTTCCCTCCCGGGAATGGGCGCGCTGCGCGAATATGTCGAGAATCAGCTGTGTCCGGTCGATTACTTTCAAGTCGGTGAAATCGGTGACGGAACGGATTTGTGCCGGTGACAGTTCATGATCGAAGATGAGGAGATTGGCGCCGATCTGGAGCGTCTTGATGACCAGATCAGAGAGCTTCCCTTTACCCAGGACAAATTTCGGATCGAGGGCGTCACGGTGCTGGACGATGGTGTCGAAGACTTCCACCCCCGATGTACGGGCCAGTTCCTTCAGTTCTTCGAGGGATTGTGCACTGTCCGAAAAGGGGTTCGTTTCCACCCTGACCAGTATGGCGCGATCCGTCGACGCGACTCTGCGTGCCTTCTGGCTGCGGGTCAATTCTTCTTCCAGTGCCTGGATGAAGTCGGAAAAGTGGAGATCGATTTCCGAAGGCCGGACCGGCTCCATGAGGAGCCAGTAGTCACCCTGCGGATTTTCGGGAATAAGGTGTGCCGTGTGAACTTTTCCAGGGAGTCCCTGATCATCCACTTCGATGGCCGAGACGAGATCGAGGCGGAGCAGCGCCAGGTCGGTAAGGTCATCCCGGGTCAACGGTTCCCGGTTCAGGTGGGTGTGGAGAAGGCGGAGTCCCTTGAGTCGGGTTGAGGAGGACCTGAATCCGTCAAGGCTGGGAATGACGATCTGTTTGTAATCGCCGCAGATAACGTAACTTATTTCGCCCCGGCGGTTAACGAGTATGCCGATCTGACGGTTGATCTTGCGTGATATTTCGGTAAGGATTCGCGCGATATCATGGGTGAGGATCGATTGCGGCGGTATTTTCCTGCGGTAGAGCAGTTCTATCTGCTTCAGGTCTCCCGCCTTCAGGCCGCTGATATTACCGTAAATTTTTTCTATTGCCGGTGCTCCTTCTGTGTATCGATCATACATCTATCACGGTGGTTCGGACCGGTCAATAAAAAAGCCCCGGGGATTATCCCCGGGGCTTGATGATGACGGTAGGGCAGACAGGGTTAGAAATTCAGTGTCAGCTTGTTCAGGAGCAGATAATCGTCATCGAGTTCGTTGGCGGTGCCGGAACCCTTGTACCAGTCTCCCGTCATCAGATATCCAAAGCCTACCATGTAATCGAGGTTGTCATAAAGCTTGTAGGAGGCGGTGATGTCGATCTCCTGGCCATAGTCGTCATCGAGGCGCCCCTGCGCTTCATTTGCCCGCGCGTAGGTGTAGGAGGCCGTCAGGGAGAGCTTTTCCATGGGCGACGCACCACAGAAGAGCTGATAGAGGCTGGCGTTCGACATGCTGTCGTCGGTCTGCGAACCGGCCACGTAACCAAGGTTACCCATCCACTTGTCGAGATTGTCATTCCAGAGGATCAGGCAGGGATCCCAGTCCTCGCCGCCGACGAGAAGACCGCCTTCAACCTCATCTGCCGTATCGGGGTCATCACCCGATGTATAGGCATACATGGCGCCCACATAGGCGGGACCGAAGTCGTATTTCCCCATGAGATACCAGGACCAGTTGCTGATATCGATATCCTTCGCTCCCAGCTTTGCCGCCTCTTCTTCCATCTTGACTTCGCCGAAGGCGTAGTATATCTGGGCTTCGACATAAGCGGGACCCAGATTCGCCTTTACATAGGGCGAAAAGATATGGCCTTTCTGTTTGTAGAAACCTTTGAAGGTCGTAAAATCTATCGATCCGCTCAGGGTGTTGTCATTCACATATTTCCAGAGCAGTCCGGCATTTCCCCAATCGGTCCGGTAGATCGTGGCGATCATGTAGTTATCATAGTCGGCATCGGCCTCCGCCGCACCGATATCGCCCTCGGCTTCCTTCTCCGTCACGAGGACCAGTATCACGTCCTTCACCTTGGTGGTGAACTTGATCCGGGCCCGGTCCAGCGTGGTGTCGCCGAAGGTGGTCCCCCAGACATTGCCGCCTGCCTGATATCCCACATCGAATTTGCCGATTTTCGTCATGAAGGTGACGAAGGCGCGGTCCCAGGAGATGTTTTCCTGATTTCCGCCGACCCAGCCGTCGTTCCCCCATACTTTCTCAAGGGCATCGAAGCGCGCGTTCAGTGTCAGGCCCTCCACAACCTGGAACACCGGCGCTACCCGCAGGCGCTGGGCGTAAAAGGCACTGGATGCCGCGGCGCCGATTTGAAGCGTATGATTGTTGTCGTAGTAACCGACCGCATAATAGGAACCGCTGGCTGAGAAATCCGCAGCCCCTGCAGCTGCGCCGAAGACGAGTAACGCAACCATAACAAAAAGTACACAAAACAGTTTTTTCATATTGAGTTCCTCCCCATGATCATTGACTTAAACCCTGTGTATGAATGGTCCCTCCGATGTATCAGAAACTTCCGTCATCACCCCCTCGTCCCGAAATATTTTTAAATATAAAGCTTGCACAAAGCCATAATCATCGCGACCTTACCAGCATGAAGCCACAATGTCAAGGCATTTGTAACGGTTATGAAGGGATGCCCCGGCACGGATCCCGCTGTGCCTGTCCCCGGTGGTAGAGGCCGTCGATACGAGGGGGAACGCCGTAAAAAAGCTTCCTTCACTCCCTCCCCGCCCGGGCCAAAAATTAAAATTCCTCCAGTAATTCCTGCTTCTTGCGATCGTAA
>CAYTUH010000018.1:0-4246 GCA_964441165.1 uncultured Syntrophaceae bacterium | reverse complement strand
GAGAAGCTTCGATCCGATATCGGACGGACCCTCCTGCGGGGCGGGCGCCTTTTCCGCGACGGGTGCGGCAGGTGCTTCCTTCGTTGTCGGTGACGGTGCGGGCGGTGCCGCGATCAAGCGCTGTTCGGGCTCGATCTCGCCGGAGTCCATGAACTGAATGGCCCCGTTGCTCCGGTCGACAAAGGAAGTGATCAGCGACCTCTGGCTGTCCGACAACGTGGGGGCGTTGGTGAGGCCGGCGCAGGTCTCGCCGCCGACATCCTCGAAGTAGAGAAGGTGCATGCGGGATTTGTTGCCCAGGCCGGTGCTTTTTTCGAGGGCCTTCACGAGCAGGCATCGGGGGGATGTAATCCCTTTCCTTGTGATGAGGGCCGCTTCGCTTTTGGTAAAGAGGTCGTCACTGGTGAAGATGCCGTACCGGTAGGGCTCCTTGCTTGCCAGGATACCGTCGGCGGTCGACAGGTCTTCGATTTCAAGTTTCCCCGTTTCCAGGACATTCCCGGCACCCGCCAGAATGTCGGGCGACCACTGGTCCGGATCACCGGTAACACTGCAAAGTCTGATGATGACACCCTTTGCGAGACCCTGCGCGGCTGCCGTCTCAGCGAAGAGGTAGGAGAGCTGTGCGCTGTTGATTTCATCGTCGTCGATGAAGTTACGGAGACCGCCTGCCCGGTTGTTGACGGGCGATCCCTCCGCCACACCCAAATAGGTGAAGGCCGGATTGATCTTCATCCTGATCTGCGGATTTGTGGAGGAAAAGAAGACATTGTTCTCTACGGTGCGCTGCGGGTTAAATTTATCAATTGCCGCACAGCCCGACAGCGAGATCAGGCATGCCAGTACAACTATATAAAGGTTCTTTCGTGTCATTGATCAAAGGACCTCCCCCGTTTCATGAAATTGCCCTGTACCTTAATAAAATCATGAACCTTGAGTCAAGGAATATCACGATGAGTCCGCGCGTCGTCAGGGAGGACGGCGCACGGGAAGCGTACGGAGCCCTCGTGACGCTGCCAGTGGGGGTCATGGCGATAACCGTAAAGGATTTGTGAAAAAAAGGCACATTCGGGTAAAAATGCGGGGAAATCACGTTAATATGTAAAAAAATCTTGACATTATGGGAATGCGATGGTAGCTTTCGCCACAATATATAGTGTGCTTCAGCACGTAACACCCAAAATAACGAGGGAGGGGGGTGATGGAGTAGGTTTATAAAATTAATGAGTTATTTCATGTGAGTCATGTAAAAATCGGGTTTAAGCTAATTACTATTAGGAGGAAATAGATATGAAAAAATTGTTAGTCGTTTTATTGGCATTGGGCCTCGTAGTGGCCTTCAGCATGCCGGCATCGGCCGTGGAGAACATCTTCGGCGGTTACTGGCGTACGAGAGCATACATGGACACGGACTTCAACGGGATCGATGATGGCGCAGATGATGTGCAGCGCGTTGATACGAGAACCCGCCTCTACTACACGGCGAAGTTCAGCGATGACCTCAAGTTCGTCAACAAGTTCGAATTCAACACCACCTGGGGTGACACCAACGGTGGTGACATCGGCGCCGACGGTACGGGTCACATCCGTGTGAAGAATTCCTATGCCGATTTCAATGTCGGTCCCGTCAATGCGAAGGTTGGTATCCAGGGCTACACGCTGGCCAGGGGCTTCATGTTCAGCGACGACTTCTCCGGCGCCATCGTGACCTACAAGGGCGACGGTGTCTCCGTGCCCTTCATCTGGATAAAGGCCTATGAAGGCGGCTATGGCAAAGACGCCAATGATTTCGACGTCGACTACTACGGAATCGCCCCGTCGATCAGCCTTGACAAGATCACCGTCAACCCCTACCTGCTGTGGGTTGCCTCCGATGATGCCTCCCTGTGGCCCAGGATTAACACTTATGATCCGGCCATCGGCGAGCTCGATGCCTACTACCTCGGTGTTGACGTGGATGCCGATCTCGGCGCCGCCTCGGTATGGTTCAGTGGTGTGTACGAGATGGGTACCGTAAAGAATGTTGCCAAGACCGCCGAAGCCGATCTCGAAGCCTTCTTGGTAGCACTCGGTGCCAGCGCCAATGTCGGTCCCGCCAGCGTCCACGGCGAGTTCTTCTATGCTACGGGCCAGGACGACAGTGACGACATCACCGCCTTCATCGCGCCTCCCGGCCAGAGCTACTACTGGTCGGAAATCATGGGTTACGGTATCTTCGATAACCAGGTATCTGCCAATTCCTGTGCCGACCATATTTCCGACACCATGGCAGTCAACCTGGGCGCCACGATGAAACCCATGGACAAGCTTGCAGTGACCCTGGATCTCTGGTACGCGGCCCTCGTCGAGGATGATGCGAACGGCGAAACCGATCTCGGTACGGAAGTCGATCTGAAGATCGCCTACAATCTGGTCGAGAACCTGAAACTGGAAGTCGTCGGTGCATACCTCTTTGCAGGCGATGCGACCACCGGTAAGGCCTCCAACGACGCCAATCCCTATGAGCTTGGTACGCGGCTGTCCTTCAGCTTCTAAGCAGCCTGTTGTTTTGTAGTGAAACAAAGCCGGAAGCGGCACGCCGCTTCCGGCTTTTTCTTGCTGTGCCGGAAAGGTTTTGCGCTCTCCTGGGCCGAGGGTGCCGCACAATTGTTGTTGCAAGACATTCCCACTTCCGATGCTCCCACGTCTCTGTGCGCTGTGACGGGTAAAAGGGAGTCCCCGTCGTTCACCCATCCTTCCGGGTAAAGGGTGAAGCGGTGAGTCATGAGGCCGGTGCCCGGCGGTGATAACCCTTTTCGCCTTTTCCTGCGGTTCCGGTTGAATTTTACAACGTTTTAAGGAGCTTCTCGATAGCACGTCGCGTAAAATCCCCCGCACTCTTTTTTTTCTTGACATCCCATATGATTTTTGATTACTTTCCGTGAGTTGGTGTGACCTCGAGTCATAATATGACCTCTGTTTATTTTATGGGAAATTTGCGTTTCCGGGAAATATTGAAGGGAAAGTCAGGTAGAAGACAAATAAATAGAAAAGAAAAAATGGAGGTAGTAAAAAGATGGCAGAAGAGAAGATACAATTGAAGGAGGTATACCCTGTACCCGAATGGATCAGGGAGAAGGCATGGATCAAGGGCAAGGAAGAGTATGAGAAGATATACAAGCGTTCCATTGAAGATCCTGACGGATTCTGGGCAGAGATCGCCGAAGAGTACGTGACATGGTTCAAGAAGTGGGACAAGGTCGAAGATTACAACTTCGATTACAGGAAGGGCGACATCTATATCAAGTATTTCGAAGGTGCCAAACTGAATGTCTCCTATAACTGCCTCGACAGACACCTTGAGAAACGGGGCGATCAGGTAGCCATACAGTGGGAAGGAAACGAGCCCGGTGAAGAGAAGGGTTACACCTACAAAATGCTGCATGAAGAGGTCTGCAAGTTCTCGAATGTGTTGAAGGCTCAGGGCGTAAAGAAGGGCGACAGGGTCGTTATCTATCTGCCCATGATCCCCGAGCTGGTCATCTCCATGCTGGCATGCACGCGTATAGGCGCGGTTCACAGCATCGTCTTCGGCGGATTCTCAGCTGACGCGCTGAAGGACAGGATACAGGACAGCGAGGCCAAAATTCTCGTTACCTGCGACGGAACATTCCGCGGTGCCAAGGCCATACCACAGAAGACGAACTCTGATGCGGCGGTGGCCCAGTGCCCCTCTATCGAGAAGACCCTGGTCGTGGAACGCGTCGGAGACAAGATCAAGTGTGACTGGACGGAAGGAAAAGATCTCTGGTGGCATGAAGAGATGGCAAAGGTTAATGCCGACTGCGAACCCGAGTGGATGGACGCCGAAGATCCCCTCTTTATCCTCTATACATCCGGTTCAACCGGAACGCCCAAAGGTGTGGTGCATACCACGGCAGGATACCTCGTCTATGTGGCATACACGCACAAAATGGTTTTTGACTACCAGGAGGGTGATATGTACTGGTGCACCGCCGATATCGGCTGGGTTACCGGGCACAGCTACATCGTCTATGGTCCCCTCTGCAACGGCGCCACATCGATCCAGTATGAAGGAGTTCCGAACTATCCCGATATGAGCCGTTTCTGGAAGATCGTGGAGAAGTACAAGGTCAATATCTTCTACACCGCTCCGACGGCCATCCGCGCGATCGCCAAAGAGGGTGATACCTGGGTCAAGGCCGCCGATATATCATCGATCCGCATCCTCGGCACGGTGGGCGAG
>CAYTUH010000017.1:14651-15085 GCA_964441165.1 uncultured Syntrophaceae bacterium | reverse complement strand
GACATACAGCGGAATCCCCCCGCTGGGGAAATGGGTCCTCTCGCTCTGCATGCTTGCGGGAAGACTGGAAATCTATACCGTGATGATTCTCCTGATTCCCGAATTCTGGAAAAAATAGAAGGAATGAACGGAGGCGAAGGAGGGATTCACGGGCTTTTCTGTTCAGCCGGTTTCGGTAAATTCGCTATCGCCCCTGTGAATTCAATTTGAATGCCGACAGATCATCGGAAACATTACGGGCCTTGTGCATTACCCTGTCGAGTACCTCCTCGAACTGGGCAGCCGTTTCAAGGCTCCCCACCTCACGCTTCGCCCGTTCCAGTTCCGCAACGAGGGCATTGTGATTGTCGGTGGTCCTGCAGATGATCAATGACAGTCCATCGATCATCTCGTTGATTTTTTTCCGGATTCCGTCGGGCGAAACATGAAATACC
>CAYTUH010000017.1:0-14641 GCA_964441165.1 uncultured Syntrophaceae bacterium | reverse complement strand
GTCAGGAAATCACCCCGTCGAATATGCACCTTCCTCGTGAAATCCCCCTGGACAAGCCGTGAAAAGGTGTGGGAAAAGTTTACAAGGGGTCCGCAGATCTTATGGGTAATGAGAATTTGGTGGAGGGCAAAAACCAGAAACAACAGGATCACAAAAGGCATCAGCCATTCCATCAGCAGGAGAAATCCCTGTGCGGCATGGTATTGAATGTCTATGTTTTCCCTCAAATACATATCCCTCAGGATGGGAAAAAGTATTGCCGCAAGGGTGATTATAATTGCAATCACCATGTAAACAAGGCTGTGAGCCATAATCCTGAACTGAAGGTTTTTATTGATAAGATAATTCTTCAGTTGCCGTTTACTCTCCTGTCTCATTGTGCTCTCTTTCCCTTTCAGTTATTTTCATCGAAGAGAAATCATACACGAAGAGCCTCTTCGATTCCCTGTGCCATGCCCCCGCCTTGAATGATGGAACATCCTTGAAATCGGCGCCATCACCCGAAACAATCTCTATGGTCACTCCCGGTGACGGCTTGAACCCGGACAGGGGAAATTTCAGCGTGCTGAAAGAATTGCCCGCTTCGACGAAATCACCTTCTGATCCGAGATATCTCTTGTTGTAGGTGAAATATTGTTCCTGAACGGCAACGAAGTTGCGGAGATCATATTTGGCGGAAATATTATGGGCCGTCACCCCTGTGTGATGAATGAAAAGGACGGCGCAGAGGATGAGCACGGCAAGCGCCATCACGACGATCATGGCTTCGAAAAGGGAGAACGCCCTTGCATCATTCACGTTCCCGGCATAAGGAGCTCCGTTTTTGTCGAAATCGATCATAAAGTCACATTAGCCCAGCGTGCTGCTATGCCCGTTTTCTGAAAAGCCGTACCATGAAAGAAAGAAGCCTTGAAGGGCATACCACATACCGATTGAGAAATCAATTTTTTTTAATCATAATAACAAAATAATTTCAACAAGTTCCCTGTCACTTCTCCCGGTTCTTTTTCAAATCCCCCCAGGAAGTACGGCACTGAAGAAACCACGCCCATCGTAAAGAGGGGTCTCCGGTAACGGCAGAAACGCATTTTTTTGAACATACCCCGGTGCCCCGGGCCGGCATCAAAGGGTGATCAGCGGCACCCCACGCCGACGGCGACTTGGAATCCCCATTCCGCTGGAAGGGGAACGGATGCGGGGCAACGCCGGGTTGAACGTTTGAGCGGTTATGATAGCTTGCTTTTTTCCGGCAGGACATATACATTATCCGCAATTGCAATAACGATACATGATTACACTCACCGCTTCCCGACAACAGGAGGGATACCACAACAGGGCCAAGGAACGAGAGTGAATGACTCAGCGACGCAAAGAAACTAAACAGGCAAACAACAACCTCAAAAGGCCTTCCTGGTGGTTCCAGATATTGATCCTGTGCATTACCGCCGTTGCAGTCGGCATCACGGCCTTTCTCGGCACCACCACCTACCGGGCAAACAAACAAACGGCGCTGTCCCAGTTCAACCAGCAGCAGCTTACTCTGGCTCGGGCGTCAGCCGCAGGAATCGAGACCTATTTTAACGAAGTTCTGGCATCCCTGATCTCCGCCTCCCGGGTGGCGGCCATTCAGAACATGACACCGTCATGTCTTGAATATATGCAGAACATGTACATCGGATTCATCCCCCGTACATCGATACGCCGGATCGATGAGGAGGGAACGCTCCGATACATATACCCGTCCGAGGGGTGGCGGAACGACTTGATAGGAAAAGATTACAGCGGAAAGGACTTCTTCAGGAAGGCCCGTGACACCCATTCGATGATCCTCTCGGGAATCGTGAAAAACGAGATGGACGAACTGCGCATCAGGATGGTGGCCCCCATATTTCCCACTACTGACGGCACCAAGCGTTTCAGCGGCATCCTGGTGGTATCCTTCGATCTGAAATCCATCGCCGACGTCTTTATTTCACACATCGTGTCGGGTGAGACGGGATATGCCTGGATGCTGAATCAGGACGGTTTCTTTCTCGCCCATAATGTAAAAGAATTTGTCGGCCAGAACGCCTTCACCGTCCGCGAGAAGAAAAATCCCGAACTCTCCTACGAATCGATCAACAAGATACAAAAGCAGGTCCTCGCCGGCGACGAAGGCATCGGCCGGTATAAATCGGGGTGGCACAGGGGTGAGGTCGGATACATCGACAAACTGATCGCCTATTCTCCGGTACACGTCGTCGATCAGGTCTGGTCGGTCGCCGTGGTCGCACCCGTTGAAGAAGTCGACAGGATTATCCAGAGCGCCGGCATCCAGGCAATCAATACCTTTGCCTTTATTATTCTCATACTGATTGTGGCCGGTATCTTTTCGTCTCTCTCGGTGTTCCGCTGGTAGAATGTACTGAGAAGAGAAGTACGGAGAAGGACAAGGGAACTGAGAGAAACATCCACCTATCTCAACAATCTCATCAGGGGAACGACGGCACCCATCATTGTTCTTGATCCCGAACAGCGCATCACCATCTTCAACCGTGCCGCCGAACGAATGAGCGGCCGTTCGGAAGCGGAGATGCGGGGCCGCAGGATGGACATCCTCTTCCCTGAGGATTGCCGCATCGAATCACAGAAAATACTTGCAGCCGTACAACGGGGAGAACAGACTCTGAGTGGAGAGGAAATCCCGATCATGGGAAGAGACGGCGGCACACGCATCGGTGAGTGGAACTCCTCGAACATTATCAGAGAAGACAACAGCACACTGATTGCCACCATCATCCACGGTGAAGATATAACGGACCGGAAATCTTCCGAGAACAGAATTAAAGAAAGCGAGGAGCGGTATCGAAATCTCTTTGAAGGAAACCCCGATGCAATTTTTCTTGGGGACCGGGAAACGGGCACGATAATTGACGCCAATACGGCGGCCCTGCAGTTGCTGATGAAATCCCGCGACGAGGTTATCGGGCTCCACCATTCTCATGTGCACCCGCCCCGTATCCGTGACGATGAATCCGAGAATTTCTTGGAGCGGGCTACACAGCGCAACAAGTTCATGACGGAAAGTGTCGTGGAGCGTTCCGATGGAATGGAAATTCCCGTTGAAATAGTGACGCACATTGTCACGATTCAGGGCAAGGAGGTTATCCAGGGCATCTTTCGAGACATCAGCGAACGCAAACACTCAATGGAAATGCTGAGAGAAAATGAAGAACGATTCCGCAAAGTCTTCGAGGGCGGAGCAATCGGAATGGGCTTCCTCGGTCTCAACTATAAATTCGAACGGGTGAATGCAATCCTCTGTACCATGCTGGGATACGAAGAATCGGAGCTGGTGGGGAAAACCTTTGTCGATATCACCCATCCCGACCATATCGAAGAAGACCGGCAAAATGTGGCGCGCTTGTTGCATGGAGAATTACCGTATTACAAGACGGAGAAACGGTACATACGGAAGAACGGTGATACCATCTGGGCAAGCGTCACCGCCTCCGTCGTTCATGACGAAAAGGATGATCCTCTTTATTTCCTTGCAATGATTGAGGATATAACGGAAAGAAAACTTGTGGAAGAAGAAAAAAAGAACCTTGAAGCGCAGCTCCTGCACGCACAAAAGATGGAAGCACTGGGTACCCTGGTCGCGGGTGTGGCACATGAAATAAACAATCCCGTCAACAAGATTATTTTCGACATGCCGCTCCTGCAGAAGATCTGGAACGATATCATGCCGCTCGTTGAAGTGGAATCGCTGAAAGAACCGGAGAAAAAATACGGCGGTCTCACCTATGAATTTTTGAAGGACAACCTGCCCCTTCTTCTTTCGGACATGGAAATGGCGGCAAACCGTGTCGTCAAGACGGTCAATAATCTCAAGAGCTTCACCAGACAGTCAAGCATTACCGATATGCGGCCCATGGAAATCAATACGGCAGTTCATAATGCGGTACGACTGATAGAAACAACGCTCAGAAAGGCGGGGATTACCCTGGAACTCGACCTGGCCGAGGAATCACCCCTCATCGAGGGAAATCTGCAGAATATCGAGCAGATCATCATGAATCTGACGATCAACGCCGTTCAGGCCATAGACCACGGCAGGGGAAGGATAAAGATTACCACGTCGGTCCGGAAAAAGAACCGGCAGGTTGTCCTCACCCTGTGGGACAACGGCAAGGGAATCGAACCCTCCATCGGCGATAAGATATTTGACCCCTTTGTCACTACACGGCAATCCGAGGGAGGAACGGGACTGGGCCTTCCCATCACTTACAACCTGGTGGAAGCCCACGGCGGAACGATTGCCTTTACAAGTAAACCGGGGAACGGAACAACCTTTACCATCGTTTTGCCCTCCCTTACATCCAACGGATCAGGCGGCAGGAAATAATCCATGGAATCGATTCCGACCGATTATACCCCCATCCTGGTTGTCGACGACGACGTAGGACTTCTTCTCAGCATCAAGGCAGCCCTCGTCAGTTCAGGCATGCCCGACCCCGCCCTTGCCTCCGTCAGCATGCGGGTAATGGACATTGTCAGGGATAACCGCTTTCACCTGGTAATGCTGGACCTCGTCATGCCCCACAAGGGCGGTATGGAGCTGCTCAAGGAAATCAAGGAAGAGTTTCCCGCTGTTGAATGCATCATCGTCACGGCCATCGACGACGTGTCGTCGGCCGTACAGGCCATGAAATTCGGCGCCTATGATTACCTGGTGAAACCCATCAACAGCGAAAAACTTATTATCACTATTACACGTGCACTGGAGCGTTTCGACCTCAAGAACAATCTCGCCCTCTATGAGCGGAATCAGCGGTTTTCCGATCTGAAACATCCCGAGAATTTTAAGCATATGATCGCCGAATCGTCGAACATGGCGATGGTGTTTCATCAGGTGGAAGTCGCCGCACCCACCGATTATAACCTGGTCATAACCGGAGAATCCGGTACGGGGAAGGAAATGCTCGCCCAGATCATACACAATTTGAGCACCCGTTCCCGGGAACCGTTCATCGCCGTTAACATGGCATCCTTCAGCAAAAGCCTCTTCGAGGATGACTTCTTCGGACACACTAAGGGCGCCTACACGGGAGCACTGTCCGATAAAAAGGGCTTTTTCGAGGCGGCACAGGGCGGCACGCTCTTTCTGGATGAAGTAACCGAGCTTGACCCTTCCCTGCAGGGAAAGTTGCTCCGCGTCATACAGGAGCGAGAGCTTTATCGCCTTGGCAGCACCATTGCCCGCAACGTAGAAGTACGTATCATATCAGCCACCAACAAAGACATACAGGAAGAAATAGGAAAGGGGCGTTTCAGGGAAGACCTCTTTTACCGCCTGAACATGTTCCACATTACCATACCGCCGCTGAGGAACCGCAAGGAAGACATCATTCCACTGGCCCGCCATTTTCTCCGGATTCACAGCGCGAGAAACAACAAGCAGATAACCTCCCTTGATCCCGCCTTCGCCCAATGTCTGCTCGATTATCCCTTTCAGGGAAACGTCAGGGAACTGGAAAACATTATCGCAAAAGCCGTACTCTTCGAAACGGAACAGGCACTGACCGTATCGTCACTTCAGGACAGCGTCGTCGAAAGCTGCCAGCTCCAGAAGATAAAGCAGGACTTCCTCACCCTGGACACCCTGGAGAAACGCCACATATACCAGGCACTTGATCAGACCGGTGGGAACCGGACCAAAGCAGCAAAAATTCTTGGGATCGGCCTTCGAACCCTGCAGAGAAAGCTCAAAGAATGGGAGAAAGCTCCTGCCACGCCAGAATGACATACTCTGCGTCATGTTGACACGATGCACTTATTACCCTGAATATGCTTACCAAAAGAGACCATCACCCCAATGAGGGGCGTCATGGTGACATGATATCCGCCTGTTCGCCTGCCCCCTGAATCCCGGCAAGGCACCCGTGATTCCCCCAGATCCCCTGAAATCAACGAAAACCGGCAAAAAAGATGTAATAATCCATTCTGGCACGATTCGTGAATGTAAGAAATCAAACAAGACGGTCACAAAAGAAAGAAAGTTCATACAACCGTTAACCGTCGACGCGCATTGAGAGGAGGAACAAGTATTGTCGACATTTACCAGGGGGGATCGGATTTTTCGTTGACCTCTAAGATACAAAGGCGGATTTCGCAGTGCAGGTTACAGAATCCGATCTCCCTCACACAATGTCTCACAATCGATTTTCCAACATCAAACAGGAGTTCTCGCAATGTGCATGCCGAATACCGGCATGAAAAGTAATAGATTCCGTCAATAAGGATTTTCAGATGGCGGCTACAATACGTTCTTTGGAGGCACCTCCTTTACATTAGCAAAATATTCGGTTCGTTTTACGTGTGCATTGACATAACCGATTTTGCTAAATGTTTTGCGGTGGGCGGTTTTATTTCCCTCCTTTCCGCCCACCGCGCCCCCCCCATAGAATCAACCTGAAAGGAGTACGATAACGCATGCCTTTCAGTTTACATAAAAGTCGGTGACGGCATCATGACGTCACCGACTTCTTTTTTTATCCCCCGCAAAGCCGCAGTAACTCCCAGGGAACAGAGAAACGCCTAAGATAATAATCTCACTTTGATTGTAGCGTAATTTATGATAGAAAGGCCTTCGACTTACGTATTAACAACTCACCACAGTGGAGAAAAGATAGATGAATAAAAAATACAAACCCCACCGAATAGAGGAAAAGTGGCAGAAATTCTGGGAAGAAGATAAAACATTTCACGTCACCGAGGATCGCAGCAAGGAAAAGTACTACCTCCTCGAGATGTTCCCCTACCCGTCGGGGAAGATTCATATGGGTCATGTCAGAAACTATACCATCGGCGATGTGGTCGCCCGCTACAAGAGGATGCGGGGATTCAATGTACTCCACCCCATGGGGTGGGACTCCTTCGGCATGCCCGCGGAAAATGCCGCCATCGAACACGGCATTCCCCCCTCACAATGGACGAACGACAATATCGAGACCATGAGAGTCCAGTTGAAACGGATGGGCTTCAGCTATGACTGGGACAGGGAAATATCGACCTGTGAACCCGATTATTATCGGTGGGAGCAACTTTTCTTTATCTGGATGTACGAAAAAGGACTGGCCTATAAAAAAGGGGGAAGCGTCAACTGGTGTCCCCAGTGCCAGACCGTACTCGCAAACGAGCAGGTTGAAGCGGGCCTTTGCTGGCGATGCGGGAGCGAGGTGGCGGAAAAACATCTCGATCAGTGGTTCTTCAAAATTACCGACTACGTGGAAGAATTGCTGGACTATTGCGACAGGCTCCCCGGATGGCCGGAACGAGTGCTGACCATGCAGAAGAACTGGATCGGCAAGAGTCACGGCTGTGAGCTTGTTTTTCCCATGGCCGATTCCGACGGTGAAATCAGAGTCTTCACGACCAGGCAGGACACCATCTTCGGCGCGACGTTCATGCTGATCGCCGCTGAACATCCGCTGGTCATGGAACTTGCACGGAGTAAAGCCTGCGAAAAAGACGTGACTCAATTCGTCGAGAAGGTCAAGCGGCAGGACAAAATGGTCAGGACTTCCGATTATTATGAAAAAGAGGGTGTGTTCCTTGAATCCTACTGCCTGAATCCCGTAACCGAAGAAAAGATGCCCATTTATGCCGCCAATTTTGTTTTGGCCGATTACGGAACGGGCTGCGTCATGGCGGTGCCGACTCATGATCAGCGCGACTTTGAATTCGCGAAAAAATATGATCTGCCCTTGATCGTCGTCATCGACAATCCCGACAGCCCGTTACAGGCCGACACCATGACCGAAGCCTATGTCGACGAGGGTATCCTTATCAATTCAGGAAAATTTAACGGAATGGAAAATCTGAAGGCCCTTGACGACATTGCCACGCATCTGGAATCAATCGGGCGGGGCAGGAAAACCATTGAATATCGCCTGAGAGACTGGGGTATATCCCGGCAGCGCTACTGGGGCGCACCGATTCCCATTGTCTACTGCGATAAATGCGGTACCGTGCCCGTTCCGGAAAAGGACCTTCCGGTAGTGCTCCCGAAAGACGTGGAGTTGACCGGCGAAGGCGGATCACCGCTTGAAAAACTGGAAAGCTTTTCCAAAACGAACTGCCCGAACTGCGGCGGCCCAGCCCGGCGCGAAACGGACACGATGGACACCTTTGTAGAATCCTCCTGGTATTTCGACCGCTTCTGTTCGGCGACGTTCAATTCACAGCCGGGCCTGGACCGGGAAATGGTGGATTACTGGATGCCCGTCGATCAATATATCGGCGGCATTGAGCATGCCATCCTTCACCTTCTCTACGCGCGGTTTTACACGAAGATGCTCCGCGACTTCGGTGTGGTGGGCATTGACGAACCCTTCATGAACCTGCTCACGCAGGGCATGGTCTGCAAGGAAACCATGCGGTGCAGGGAGCACGGATTCCTCTTCCCCGAAGAAGTCAGGGACGGTACCTGCCTTCACTGCGGCAAGGCGGTCACAATCGGCAAAACGGAAAAGATGTCAAAGTCGCTGAAAAACGTGGTCGATCCGAGCTATCTCATCGAGCAGTACGGGGCCGACACGGCACGCGTGTTCTGTCTTTTTGCCGCGCCTCCCGAGCGTGATCTCGAATGGAGCGACCAGGGTGTCGACGGTTCGTTCCGGTTCCTGAACAGGGTGTGGCGTCTCGTGATGGATTACCTTGATGTCATCAAGGGGGTCGAGCCCTTCGATGACGGAATGGAGCTGACGGGCGACCTCAAAACGCTCAACAAGAAGACCCATCAAACAATCAGAAAAGTTACCATCGATATAGAAGACCGGTTTCATTTCAATACGGCCATCAGCGCCGTCATGGAACTGGTCAATACGCTTTACCAGACTCCGCGACCCGGCGACGGAGAGGGAGTCGCCTTTTCGGTCATACGGCGTTCCCTTGAAACCGTGATCGTTCTTCTTGCACCAATCGTCCCGCATATCTGCGAAGAGCTCTGGGAAATCATCGGTGGCACCGGTCGGCTTTCGGATCGCTCATGGCCATCCTACAATGAAGCGCTCACGTCGGAGGACGAAATCACTATCGTGATCCAGGTGAACGGGAAGGTACGCAGCAAGCTGCAGGTCAGCGCCGATGAGTCCGATGACACCATCAAGGAACTGGCACGCACGAACGAACGGGTACGGCAATTTATCGGCGATCAGCAGATAATCAAGGAAGTATATGTGCCCAGAAAGCTGGTCAATATCGTCATCAGGAAATAAAGGACAGCGGACAGGATCGGGGACGTTTCTGCCCGCAAGGCGGTGTCTTCCATGAAAAAGATGATAGGGTTCGCGATGGTGCTGCCGCTACTTCTCGCAGCGGGGTGCGGGTATCGCTTTGCACCTGAAGGCGAGCACATCGACAGGCGCATTCAAAAGGTGTACGTGGAAAACGTGGCAAACATGACCGGCGAGGCCAACCTTGAAAACTACCTCCGAAATGCCTTCATCGACCAGTTCAGACAG
Organism: uncultured Syntrophaceae bacterium; assembly: GCA_964441165.1. Taxonomy (GTDB): domain Bacteria; phylum Desulfobacterota; class Syntrophia; order Syntrophales; family UBA2210; genus CAYTUH01. Next base: position 5,135 of record CAYTUH010000017.1, on the reverse strand, counting down.
GGATCACGATTTACGCTTGTCTACAAAAAGGAGTTTTCCGACGCCTATCTGACGACCCGTCTTCTGAGGATCGGCACCTCGCACGTGAGTTACAAAAGTGACGACATCGCCAGTGAGAATCGTGTGACCCTCGTTATTGAGGCGGTCTTCAGGGAACAGAGCGGGGGCGGGGTTATCTGGACACAAAAAAGCCTCTCGGGAAGAGAGGCCTATCGTGTTGCCCATGATCCGAATATTACCGGCAATAATAGAAAAGATGCCTTGAAAAAACTCTGCGATGATCTGGCGGAAAAGGCATACCGGCAACTTATGTCGGGATTCTGAAAGGGAACCGCTCTGCGTCAGCTCAGCGAATTGACCTTTTTCGTCAGTCTCGACACCTTGCGCGCCGCGTTATTCTTATGAAGCACGCCCTTGGATGCAGCCTTGTCGATCACCTTGATCGCCGTGAGGAGTTCTTCCTTCGATGTATCGACACTCTTTTCCTCAACAGCACTCAGTACCCGCTTGATTCTCGTCTTTACATGCGATTTTGCCGCGGCGTTCCGCGCCTGTCTCTTTTCGGTCTGCCGTATTCTTTTTTCCGCCGATTTATGAGTCGCCAATTATTATTCCTTCCTTCCCTCGGTAATTTTTTGAAGGTAGTTTCACTATATCAGTTTTCAGATCATGTCAAGCTTAAAAATCCGTCATTATTTGACTTTGACCTGCCGGACGATTATGGTATAGCCATCAGATGCAGAGGAAACAGATGTTACGATTGAAATACCGCCTCGTCTTTCTGCTTATCACACTCATGTGCCTCACGACGGGAAGCCCCCTTTTCGGTGCCGATACGTTTCCGGCGCCACGGGGAGCCATAAACGATTTTGCCGGCGTTATCGCACCGGAATATAAAGATCGCATGGAACGTCTGGCCGAGGAAGTGCTTCAAAAGACCGGCACATCCGTCGTGGTTGCCACCGTCAAGAGCATCGGAGATTCCGATCCCGCCGATTACGCCAACAGGCTTTACGAAGCCTGGGGAATCGGTAAAAAGGGAGAAGACAAGGGGGTGCTTATCTTTCTGGCCCTTGAGGAGCGCCGGATACGGATCGAAACGGGCTACGGCGTCGAGGGCATCCTGCCCGACGGGCTCACGGGGGAGATCCTCGACCGGTATGTGGTCCCCGACTTGAAAAAAGGAGATTACAGCAAGGGGCTCCTGAATGCCGAAGCCGCGGTAATATCGATAATCGCCCGTGACGCGGAAGTATCAATTACGGGAATGCCTTCGACGACGACACGTCGGACAAAACCGCAGTCATCACCGACGAGTAATCTCGTAACCCTTATCTTGTTATTTATCATCATCTCCTTTCTTCTGGGAACGCGGCAGGGCCGTCGCATGCTCCCCTTCATTCTGCTCATGCTCATGATGGGAGGACGAGGGGGCGGGGGCGGTGGCTTCGGCGGGTTCGGCGGAGGCGGTTTCGGTGGCTTCGGGGGAGGCATGAGCGGCGGGGGCGGCGCCGGAAGAGGATTTTAAAGAAAGGCAGGAACAATGGCAACGATCAAAGACCCGAAGGAGATATTTCCGGACATTACGTCCTCTTTCAAGTCGGTATATGGGGACGATCTTGTTTCGCTCATCCTGTACGGAAGCGGCGCGGGGGAGGATTATCAACCCGGCAAATCGGATCTCAATTTACTCGTCGTCCTTTCCGAAGGTGCAATCGACTCACTGAGCAGGGCCGTTGACATCATTACCCACTGGAGGAAAAAGAATGTCGCCACCCCGCTTTTCATGACCAGGAACTATATCGCGACGTCCCTCGATTCCTACCCGCTGGAATTCCTGAATATGAAACGGCTCTATACGGTCGTCTTCGGGGAGGACGTCCTGGGCGACCTCACTTTTGACGTCCATGACGTGCGGCTTCAGTGCGAGCGTGAAATCAAGGGTAAACTGCTTCTCCTGCGACAGCGCTTCCTCGAAACCGAAGAAAAACCGAAACGGCTGGAGGAGCTGATTTCGCAATCCATCACCGCCGTCATCTCGATCATGACGGGGCTCCTCTACATGAAGGGCTCCGAAATCCCCATGGCACGGCGCGACATCGTCATGAAAATCGGACAGCAGTTCCCCGTCAATCCGCAGGCATACCTCTCCTGCCTCGACGTCAAAGAAAAAATACGGAAATTTTCCTCATCGGAGATAAAAGATATCTTCAGGGGATATCTTGCGGAAACTCGAAAATTATGGGAAATTGTCGACTCATGGAAAACATGAGGGCGGGTAAACTTTTTAGCTGAAAGGGAGGAAGATATTGATGGATAAGGGAAAGAGGAACCTCATCATTACGATTGCAATTATCGTTATTCTTGTGCTGTCCCTCTATTCGTTTTTCAAAGGCAACTATAACAGGTTCGTCACCCTCGACGAATCGGTGAATGCCGCCTGGGCACAGGTTGAAAATCAGCTCCAGCGCCGTTATGACCTGATTCCGAACCTGGTAGAAACCGTCAAGGGCTTCGCCAGGCAGGAGCGTGAGGTGTTTATCGGGGTAACCGAGGCCCGCTCCAAAGTCGGCAGCGCCACCACCATACCCGACAAGATCACCGCAAACAATCAACTGACGAGCGCGCTCAGCAGGCTGCTGGTCACGGTGGAGCGATACCCCGACATCAAGTCGAACCAGAACTTTATCAGGCTGCAGGATGAACTGGCGGGAACGGAAAATCGCATCGCCGTTGAGAGAAGACGGTATAACGAGGCGGTGAAAGTGTATAATATCAGCATCAGGACCTTCCCGGCAAACATGCTGGCAGGAATGTTCGGTTTTACGAAAGCCACGTTCTTTGAGGTCCCGGAAGCGGCGCAGGCCCCCCCGCAGGTAAAATTCGAATAGCGCCGACGATGAAGCAACAGATTTTTGAAACAACCGCGGCACGGAACAGACTGTAATCCCGTCAGGCAGGACGGGAGCAACCGATAGTCCCCAACCCGTTTCGGGAAGGGGATGAAGGGGAGGTGAACTTTTTATCCCCCCTCACCTCCCCACTTTCTTCACTTCGTGAAAGGGATTCGCCGTCTGTCGCACCAGGACAGGGCGATTCGAGGTGCCATGGGCAGACGACCACTGATCAAGGCCGGATGGATCGGAATCGCCGTCATCGTACTGAGTGTCCTGCTCCTCTCCATCTTTCCCTCCCGCACGCAGTCAAAAATAGACGGCCTCTTCACACCGATCATCGCTTTTGAATTCATACAGACTCCCCAGGAGGTCTATCAGCTCTTCGGCAGGGAACCGTCACCCGAAAGAGATGCCATGGCACGGGCAATGGACAGGGGAAATCACCTCGATTTTGCATACATGCTCCTCTATTCCTTTTTTCTCTTCACCTTCTCGATCCTGGGTGCGCGGGAATCGGGGATCAGGACCCTCTACCTCGGGGCGGTACTGTCGGTGGTCATTCTCATGGGCGATTTCTTTGAAAATATTCAACTGCTCGGTATCACGGCGAACCTTGCCACGGGGGACTTCCAGGAAGAACTCCGGCGCCTTTCTCTTTTCACGTGGCAGAAATGGGGAGGTATCGCCGCGGTCTTTCTCGTGCTGTTCGCCTACTTCCGCAGAGGAAGGATTTTCTCCCGCATTATCGGTACATGGGGGGTGGTAACCGCTCTCCTGGCAATACCCTCCTTCCTGAATCGTTCCGTGATAAATGAAGTCTTTTCGCTCGCCGTCGCCCTGCAGTTTCTGCTCATGATTATCTACTGCTTTACGTACCGGGCAAAAAGTTTCGACGGAGGGGTTTCATAATCCACAGAGATTATGTATAATCCGGTGCAGCTCGAAGAGCCGATTCGAAGAAATCGTTTCAGTTAATGGAACCCTTATCGGAATGGTATCGTTTCTGCCGTCATATCTCCTGGGAATACTGTCATTGACTCTGATGACGCTCAACACCCTCTTCTGGTCCATCCCCGTGCATATCATCGCCCTCGGCAAAATCGCCGTCCCCTTTTCAGAACGATGGCAGCGTCTCTGCGCCGTGGCGGCCATGAAAACGGTCCATGCCTGGATAGGGGGCATCCTCTTTACCCTGAAGCTGACCACCAACGTCACATGGGATGTCGACGGGATGGAAGATTTGAGTCTCAAGGAGTGGTACTTCATCAACAGCAACCACCAATCCTGGACGGATATCATGGTCCTGTTGCAGGTTTTCACCGGCCGAATTCCCTTCTTTAAATTCTTCCTGAAAAAGGAATTGTTCTGGTTCCCGCTCATGGGAACGTCCTTCTGGACGCTCGACTACCCCTTCATGAAGCGTTATTCGAAGGAATATCTGAAAAAATATCCGGAAAGGAAGGGCAAGGATCTCGAGACCACCAGAAAAATGTGCGAGCGCTACCGGCACACCCCCGTGTCCATATTGAATTTCATCGAGGGAACCCGGTTCACTCCGGAAAAACAGGCCCGGCAGAAATCCCCCTACCGGTATCTCCTTCGCCCCAAGGCGGGAGGATTTGCACTTGCACTCTCGGCCATGGCAGGAACGATAAAAACAGTGCTCGACGTCACCATTATCTACCCCAAGGGAAGACCGACCTTCTGGGATTTCCTCGGCGGGAAGGTTTCGCATATTATCGTGCGGGTCAAGAAGCTTCCCATACCCGCGCATCTCCTGAATGGAGGCGGCTATCTTGATGATCCTGCCTACCGGAATACATTTCAGGCATGGGTGGGAAAATTGTGGCAGGAGAAGGACGAACTTATAGCACAGGTAATGACGGGCACGAAAAACAGGACATCGGCAATGGAATAATAACACAGGGGGGCGCAACGCGGCCCGACATCCTGAAGTGAGCCATAGAAAAAACAGAAAGGGCGGATCTCCCGTGATCCGCCCTTCGTTGCACTGTCGATTTATTTTGCCAGAAGTCCCCCGTCATTGATGACTACATGGCCGGTCACGTAGGCCGAGGCGTCCGAAGCGAGGAAGACGGCCACGCCTTTCATGTCGTCAATATCGCCGATTCGATGCAGGGGAATGAATGACATGGTCATGTCGTAAGCATCCTTGAACTCGGGAGAATGGTTCTATTTTAAAATGCATTGAAATTGGCATTAAATCTGCTCGAAGCA